>CAYPDN010000553.1:0-2333 GCA_964409445.1 uncultured Granulosicoccaceae bacterium | reverse complement strand
TTCTGACTCTCATTATTCGTATGTCGGCCAATACGCCCTCAAGTACAGTCTGAGTCTTGAGACTGGGGTTATCCAGTCGCAGCGCTTGTTGTAATCGCTCCAATGCGCGGCTAAAAAAGCGCCGATCGGAGGGATGCCCACTATTACTCGAACGGCTGTTACCGCCTGAAAGTTCAACAGTTTTAACGTGTTCTGTGGTCCAATGCAGAAAAAGCGAGAGTGCATCACGAGTACCAAGCACTCCGCTGGCAAGACCTGCTAGTGCTGTGGGTTCAAAGTCTGCGGTTAAATAGTCCAGAAAGTGCCTTTTCACCTCTGAAATTGCGCCTAAATCGATCTCGGCGGCTCTGTCTCTGGCCAGCAAGGGCGCGCCATGTGCGAATTCCAGCGCCATTTCCGCATCTCTAATCTTTTGCAGCTTTAACCAGCCCAGCGCTTCATCCTCACTCGGCAATGGCAAAATCACACGCTGACAGCGACTGCGGATTGTCACTGGCAAATGTGCATCACTATCTGCCAACAGGATCAGCACACAACCAGCGCCCGGCTCTTCCAGTGTTTTCAGCAATCCATTGGCGGCCGCTCTTGTCATAGTGTGCGCCTTGTTAATGATCGCTACACGGTACGGTCCGTAAGTAGTGGTTAAAGTCAGTTGACTGGTGAGTTTGCGTATCTGCTCAACGCTTATTACCCGCGCCTTATCGATCCAGTCAAGTCGGTTAATATCCGGGTGTGTGCCTGCATCATTCAGCGCGCAGCGCGGGCACCTGCCACAAGGTGCTGCATCGGGTGATTCAACGCACAACAAAGCACGAGACAAGTGTTCCGCAAAATCTCGCTTGCCGATACCGGAAGACCCGACAACAAGATACGCGTGGTGCAGACGCCCGGCAGATGCAGCGCGGATTATCTTTTGCCAGGCATCCTGTTGCCAGCTATAGGGTGCATCGCTCATGAGTTTATGGACAGGTGTTTGGCAACTATTTTGTCGAACCGAATCATTACAACAAACAACTTAGCATCCACAAGCCTACTCAACCGGGGCACTTAACCACTGACTACAGCTTTGTTCAAGCTGCCGACAGATCGATGTTTTAACCGTGTCAAAGTCCGGGTTGGCATCGATAATCTTGATCCGATCAGGGTATTTTCGAGCACGCTCCAGATAAGCTACTCTCACGCGTTCAAAAAATTCATCTCCCTCAGTTTCTATGCGATCAAGCTCGCGTCGTTTTTTAGTACGCTCGAGACTTGTCTCACGGGTAGCGTCCAGCAGCAGTGTAAGATCTGCGTTCAAATCTCCCAGCACCCAATTCTCTATAACACCAACGCGCTCAGCGCCTAGTTGTCTGCCACCACCCTGATAGGCAAAACTCGCATCAGTAAAGCGATCGCACAGCACCCAGATACCGTTTTTGAGAGCCGGTATAATAATTTTTTCCGCATGTTGCGCACGCGCTGCAAACATCAGTAAGAGCTCTGCGTTTGGCACAATCTCCTGATCAGTATTAAGCAACACATCGCGCAACTGTTCACCGAGTTCCGTGCCACCCGGCTCCCTGGTGTGCAACACTTCAACACCGCGTTCCGTCAGGAAGTCTTTTACCACGGGAAGCACTGTCGACTTACCGACTCCCTCTACTCCCTCAAGTGTGATCAAGCGTCCGCGCATAGTTATATTCTTTGGTCTATTTTTTTTTCAGGATAAATTTTCGCACTGCCTTATTGTGCTCTTCAACAGTCTCGTTGAATACATGACCACCGGTCCCGTCTGCTACAAAAAACAACGCTTTGGTGTCTGCCGGGTGAACTGCTGCGAGTATTGATGCGGCACTGGGCATTGCAATCGGTGTTGGTGGCAATGCCGGAATTTTATAGGTGTTGTACGGCGTTTTGGTTTGCAGATCTTTGCGGGTGATGTTGCCGTTAAAGTTCTTTCCGATTCCATAGATTACAGTCGGGTCCATTTGCAAACGCATTTTCTTGCGCAAACGACCGGTGATCACGCCTGCGATTATTTCCCGCTCGCTTTCGACCGAAGTCTCTTTTTCAATGATCGATGCCTGTACCAGTACTTCATAGGGTGTTGAGATCGGCAGTCCTTCGTCACGACCCTGCCAGGCTTCTGCAAGAGTGGCCTGAAGCTGCTTGTGCGCTCTTAAAAGAAACTGCGCGTCAGTAGTGCCTTTGGGAAAGAGGTAGGTATCGGGTAGAAACTGCCCTTCCGGGTGGCCAGCATCAGCACCGATAAATTCCATCAGGTTTTCATCAGCCACGCTTTCGATGGTTTGCTCAAGTACCTCATGCTTTGCCAGTGCATCGCGCACCTGCCA
>CAYPDN010000552.1:0-2350 GCA_964409445.1 uncultured Granulosicoccaceae bacterium | reverse complement strand
CCGTTCGGTGTGCGGGGCTGGAGCAAAGTGACATCATTCACTGAGCCTCCGGAAGGAATTCTTGAATACAAAACCTGGTCTGTTGTAAAAAACGGATCGGCACGGACGCTTAAGGTGCTGCAGGGCAAGCCACATGGCAAATTTATGGTGGCGCGGTTTGAAGGTGTTGAAGACAGAGATGCTGCGGCACTGTTAACGCACTCGGAAGTTCAGGTGCAACGCGATCAGTTGCCTGAATCGGGTGACGGGCATTACTGGGCAGATTTAATCGGGCTTGAGGTGATCACCAAAGAGGGTGTGAAACTCGGCACGGTAGACAGTTTGATGGAAACCGGTGCCAACGATGTACTGGTAGTGAAAGGAGAGAGTGAGCGGTTGGTGCCGTGGATCGAAGATGAAGTGATTGTGAAAGTAGATCTTGATACCAGGATCATCACAGTGGACTGGGATCCGGACTTTTAGAACTGCTGCGGCATTGTACTAAGGGATTGTACTGAGGGCGTACTCCGGGATCGTAGTCAATGAACAACTCAATCGCGGTAGTGACTTTGTTTCCTGCTTTGGTTGATGCGGTTGGTCAATGTGGAGTGACCGGCCGTGCAGTAGATAACGGATTGTTGCGGATTGATACGGTCAACCCGCGGGACTTTGCAACAGACCGACACAAAACGGTTGATGACAGGCCTTATGGCGGCGGTCCCGGTATGTTGATGAAAGTGCAACCGCTGACTGATGCAATAAACAGTGCGCGGGTGCTGACTGCAGAGTCTGCAACTGTGGTGCATATGAGCCCGCAGGGTGAGCAACTTAATCATAAGGTGGTTGAGGAGCTGGCCGACAAAGAAAATTTGGTACTCGTGGCCGGACGTTACGAAGGCATCGATGAACGATTGATCAGCCGTGAGGTTGATCGGGAAATTTCCATCGGTGACTACGTTTTGAGTGGCGGCGAATTAGCAGCGATGGTTGTCATCGATGCGATTGCAAGGCAAATACCCGGAGTACTGGGGCATCAGGAATCAGCAGTGAACGATTCTTATGCAGGTGAAGGCTGGCTGGATTGCCCTCATTACACCAGGCCGGAAGATCATGACGGTATGAAAGTGCCTGATGTACTTCTCGGTGGGGACCATGCAGCAATCGCACGCTGGAGGCGCAAGCAGTCGTTGGGCAGAACGTGGTTACGGCGTCAATCTCTGATTGACCTTGACGCACTAGATAAAGAAGACAGACAACTGCTTCAGCAGTTTATGGATGAGCAACAAAAATAGATCAGACGGCTAAAATTAACAGTTTGTGCCGGCTGCTTTGAACAACTGAATACCACGTGATTGGAGTGGAACGATGAGTAATGTAATCGACGCGATTAACGCGGAACAAATGGATAAAGATCTACCGGAATTCGGCCCTGGTGACACGGTCGTGGTTCAGGTACGCGTTAAGGAAGGTGATCGGGAAAGACTTCAGGCGTTTGAAGGTGTTGTGATTGCGCGTCGCAATCGTGGTCTGAATTCGGCGTTCACTGTACGTAAAATTTCCCACGGCGAAGGTGTTGAGCGTGTTTTTCAGACATATAGCCCGAATGTCGCAAGTATCGAAGTTAAGCGCCGTGGTGATGTTCGTCGTTCAAAGCTTTACTATCTTCGCGGCCTGACTGGCAAAGCAGCGCGAATCAAAGAAAAGCTGTAACCGGACTTCAGTCAAACCGCTCGGTTACTAATATCCGTGCGGCTTTTGGTTAGTTAAGTAAGCCGCCATTCCCGGTGGCTTGTTGGAAGGCTGCATTTTGATGAAATGTGTAGTCAAAATGGGCTGCAGTTTTCCTGCCCCGCGGCTATTCAGTCAACAGGTTCTGCCGGGCCTCTGGACCCGACGCGCATCGGTTACTTGAAATAGCTGCCACAAACCGCATTTATATATTCAATATAATTGACCAGGCTTTTTGCGAGAGCTCAAATGACAAAAACATCTTCAGCGGAAACCATGGAGTTTCAAGCGGAAGTGAACCAGCTGATGAAGCTGATGATTCACTCGCTTTACTCCAACAAAGAAATTTTCCTCCGTGAACTTATCTCGAATGCATCCGATGCCTGCGACAAATTGCGATTTGAAGCCGTTGCCAATGATGCGTTAAACGAGGGTGATTCAGAGCTTGCGGTCAAGATTGAGTTTGATGCTGATGCTCACACAGTGACAGTTTCTGACAACGGCATCGGCATGAACCGGGAAGATGTGATCAATAACATCGGAACGATTGCGAAGTCGGGCACCAAGCAGTTTTTAGAAGCGCTTACAGGTGATCAGAAAGAAGACTCTAAACTGATTGGTCAGTTTGGTGTTGGCTTTTACT
>CAYPDN010000551.1:0-2351 GCA_964409445.1 uncultured Granulosicoccaceae bacterium | reverse complement strand
GACCAGTAGCGCTCTGTTTGATAGCCATCTGCGCGCATAAAATCAAGCCACTCGCCATTGGACACGAGATATTTGCTGGCTGCAAAATCAGTCACAGTCTCCTTCTGTTCACCATACTCAACGTCCCAACCGTATAACGGATCGTCTTTCGCTTTACCGAGCGTTATCTCCCCACCCTTGACTGGCAGCAGCTCGTTTTCAGGTGCCTCAGCAGTGCTGGTGCATATCTGGCTCCAGACCGGATGCGGCGTAACGCGCTCCAGCGGCAGTTCCCTGATCAACACGGAGGAGGTTTCGAGATGAATCCGCTCATGCTCAATACCCATCATGACTATCCACAGCGGATCGTCCCAGCTTATTGGTATGTTCACATCGCAAGTACGGATAAAATTATCAACGATTTCGCGAGTACGGTTCCGATACTCCTTTACTGTAGCGGGTGTCGGCCACTCGTAATGGTTTTCATTTAAATCATCCCAGGACATCTCATCGACACCAATGGCTAAGGAAGATTCCAGAGCCGGATCAATGCGCTCGTCAATATGCTTTGCTACATTCAGTTTGTTTATGAAAAAAACTGCCGTATGACCATAATAAAAAATTAACGGATGCCTTAACGGATTTGCACGAGCATAGTACGCTTCATCATCTGCCAAACATTCAAACAAACTTTCATATAGATCAAAACTTTTATGGAAGTATTCGAGAATCTCGGATCGTTTATCTTCACTGTTCCCCTCATTTAACAGGGTGGTTCTGGACGCAATACTTTCCGGGAAAGCTGATTTTGTTGTGGCCTCAATTGTGGTCATGCTACCTCTGTTTTAGGTTGACTATTAAATTGACATCAAAGCGAATATATAGGAGAGAGTTTCTGTCTCACGCGCGGTGTCAGGCGCGGCATTTTTGATCAAAGTACCAGTTAAAAGTTCACTGAAATCTATTAAAAATAACAACAGTTTTCCCGGACGTAGCTATCAGCAACTTGTGTTGCTTAATAACCCGTTTAATGCAGGTAAACAGCGAATTGAATGGCTGGAGCTAGCGTTACTGCACCAAGTCACCGGCTAAACACTCAGGTGGTTTGCCGAGACAGGTTTGCGATAGAAGAGCGACAACTACAACCGCGTTGCCAGGGGTAACACAACTCCAACGGGTGAAAACGACTCTGTTGCAGAAGCAGCAGGCATCAGGTTCAGCTGACCGACTGCCTTGCGAATATTCTGTTTGGGCCTGAGATCTTCCAGGGTGCTGGTTCTTTCAACTTCAATGACTTCAGTTATTACTCGAGAATACTGATCACGAACCATTTTACAAAAGCGCGCTCAGCCATTGCATGTTAGACAGAATCGTATTTGTGATACAGACTTAAAATTTTGTATAGCGAGGGGTAAAGTAAGCTCCCGGATATCCACATACTTTTGCTCTATAAAAATATATGTCACCGGGAGTTCGATAGGTAACTACGATAGACAAGCTTAAAGGTTATTTTTTGAAAGCTCTCCCGCAATGTGATCCGCCTGCCTGATAGCGAGTGCCACAATTGTCAGCGTCGGGTTTTCTGCAGCACCGGTAGTAAATTGCGAACCATCTGATACAAACAGATTTGGCACGTCGTGACTCTGCCCCCAGCGATTAACTACACCATCACTCGCATTCTCAGACATCCGGTTAGTTCCAAGATTGTGCGTAGAAGGATAAGGCGGTGTCGGGAAGGTGCGTGTTGCACCAACTGCATCATACACTGCAGCGCCTTGTTGATAAGCGTGGTTGCGCATTGCTACATCATTCGGGTGGTCATCAAAATGTACATTGACCACCGGCAAACCGTATTGATCTTTAACCTCATCGTTTAATGTAATGCGGTTAGATTCCTGTGGCATATCTTCACCCACCAGCCACATTCCCGCCATATTTTCATAGCTGTCGAGTGCTGTTGTGAATTCTCTGCCCCAGCCACCCGGATCAAGAAACGCCGCCATAAATGGAATACCGAGCGCGAGTGTTTCCATTTCATAGCCACCTACAAAACCACGCGATGGATCGTTGCGCGATTCATCCTGAATGATGCCCGCCATCGTGGTGCCTCTCCACATTTTTACCGGCTTGTCGAAGGTGGCATAAACTGATCCAGTCATATGACGCATATAATTGCGACCAACCTGCCCGGAAGAATTCGCTAAACCGTCCGGAAACATCGACGATGCGGAATTTAGCAGAAGCCTCGGACTTTCATATGAATTACCGGCAACACAAACCACCTTGGCCGACTGCATTTGCAGGTTGCCGTCTTTATCGAAATATTCCACTCCAGACGCTTTACCTGCGTCGTCGTGAAGAATGCGAGCCAC
>CAYPDN010000550.1:0-2363 GCA_964409445.1 uncultured Granulosicoccaceae bacterium | reverse complement strand
TCAAGCTCCGGCTGATTAAACCAGTAAGTAACTCGCCATCCTGAAGATGAAACGCTTTTCCAGTCGACAATCTGCAGATCTTTACGCTCTGCATTTTTCCAGTAATAAAGTTCTTCGTGGTATTGAATTGCCGGATCGCTATTGCAATCGATACCGAAGGTGGCAAGGATACGAGCAACTTCATGGTCCATAGTGACTGCGCGCGGCCGGTCATAGATTGTCGGCCATCGTTCAATCAATGTTACGCGCTTGCCTTGCTTGCCCAGTAGTATGGCAAGCAAAGTACCAACCGGTCCGGCGCCAACTATCGCGATATCTGCATCTGGCGACATGATTATCGATCAGGCTTTTCGGTTAAGGATATGTATGTTGTACTGCCTTCAGAGTGCAGCAACCAATGCGTCAAATAACGAATCCACCTTGCCTAATACCGGATGATCCTGAACCTGATAGTTCTTGCAGTAGTCTTCTGAGGTTTGATAGATAAGCTGTGTTTTACCTGCCCCATTCTCAGTAATCGCGATTCGTATCGGAAGGTCCAGACTTATAGTTATATCTGCCTGCATAAGTTTAGTTCCGCCTTCGGGATTACCAAAAATCAGCACTCTCGATTCCGGCATTTCCAACCCAACATCACTGGCATTCTTTTTATGGTCAATTTCGCAGAAAATGGTAAAGCCTTTTTCCTGCAACATCTTCTTAATTTTATTTGCCGACTCAGAAACAGAAGGTGCAACTTCAACTACTTTCATGTGGAGTAACTTCCATTAGTTGTGATTCAAAATATAGCGTTGTCTAGATAATAATATGGCCAATTAATTCGCGCCGTGCGCTTAACTATTGCACGCCAACATCAACCAGTTCTTCATCACTACTGGTATCTTTATTGGCGTCTGAACGTGCAGTTTGCAGTTTATCGAGATAGGTCTTATCTACATCACCAGTAATATAAATACCATTGAAGCAACTGGTTTCAAACTCTTTCAATGACGGGCGGGATTCGCGTACGCAGTCAATTAAATCTTCCAGATCCTGATAGACCAGACCATCAGCACCAATTGCTTCACGCACCTGCTCAACCGTTCTGTCATGTGCAATCAACTCATAAGCTGCTGGCATATCTATACCATAGACATTCGGATAACTGACCGGTGGTGCGGCTGATGCCATGTACACTTTATTAGCACCGACTTCACGCGCCATCTCAACAATTTGTTCAGAAGTTGTACCCCGAACAATAGAATCGTCTACCAGCAGAACATTAAGCCCTTTAAACTCTGAACCAATCGGGCTGAGCTTTTGCCTCACAGCATTTCGACGCATAGTTTGACCGGGCATAATGAAGGTTCGACCAATGTAGCGGTTCTTTACAAAGCCTTCGCGGTACTTGATTCCCAGTTGCATCGCCAGTTCAAGCGCTGATGTATTACTGGTATCGGGAATCGGTATCACAACATCGATATCGTTATCTGGCCATTCGCGTTGTATTTTTTCTGCAAGCTTTCTACCCATAGCAAGACGCGAGCTATAGACAGAGACACTATCGATAACAGAATCGGGCCTGGCAAAATACACGTACTCAAAAATACACGGGTTGAGCTGCGTCTTCTCGGCACACTGTTTACTGTGCAGCTCCCCTTGTTGCGTAATGTAGACTGCCTCTCCGGGCTCGAGATCACGTACCGGTTCAAAACCAAGTCCGGTCAGTGCAACACTCTCGGACGCCATGATGTACTCAGTGCCATTGTCTGACTCGCGCTTGCCTAAAATCACAGGCCGAATACCGTAGGGATCGCGATAGCCAACCACACCCCGCCCGACCAGCATCGCAATTACCGCGTAACCACCGGCACAGCGTTTGTGAACAGCACTGACCGCTTCGAATATATGATCCGGTTGCAGCTTGTCAGACTGGGCGGCTCGCTGCAGCTCATGCGCAAATACGTTAAGCAGGACTTCACTGTCTGAACTTGTATTGATGTGGCGTCGGTCGGTTCGATACAACTCACTCTGCAGTGATTCGGCATTAGTCAGATTGCCGTTGTGTGCCAGCACAATACCAAACGGGGAGTTTACATAGAACGGTTGTGCTTCAGCCGATATGCGGGAGCCACCGGCAGTGGGATAGCGCAGGTGTCCAATTCCCATCGAGCCTTGCAAACGCATCATGTGCGTTTCACGAAAGACTTCTCTGACCAGCCCGGGCGCTTTTCGCACATACAATTTGCGATCATCGCAGGTTGCCATGCCCGCCGCGTCCTGCCCTCGATGTTGCAGCAGTGTCAGTCCGTCGTAGAGTTGTTGATTAACCGCTCTGTGGCCGACAATGCCAATGATGCCGCACATGCTATTGCCCGTTTTTC
>CAYPDN010000549.1:0-2363 GCA_964409445.1 uncultured Granulosicoccaceae bacterium | reverse complement strand
GACAAAACGACATCGCCATATGTACCGGATCGACATTGTGTTTTTTTGCGACATCCACAAACGCCTGTACTACAGCATCTAATCGGTGAGATTGTCTGGGGGATTCACCACCTATCTCATGTCGTGAACCCTTTGGCATCGCGCCGTCCAGATATTTACCGGTCACAAAACCGGTCGCCAGCGGTGAAAACGCCAACAAAGTAACCGCTTCATTGTGGCATAGCTCAGCCAGATCACCATCGAAAGGCATGCGACAAAGCACTGAGTATTCGTTTTGAATAGATTCAATTCGTGGCCCGCCGGTACGCGCACCAGCTGCAAGCCATTGATCCGTGCCCCACGTACTTTCATTGGACAAGCCAAACGCACGGATCTTGCCTTCATCAACCAGCACCTTCAGTGTATTCATTACATCTTCCATGTGTGCAACTGTAGCCGCACGATCCTGCTGCGACGGATTGTAGTCCCATATCTGGCGGAAATGATAAGAACCACGATTCGGCCAGTGAAGCTGATACAAGTCAATGTAGTCGGTTTGCAATCGCCTTAACGAACTCTCACAGGCACTGCGGATTATTTTGCCGGTAACCATTTCCCCTTCCCGCACGAACGATTCATTGAACCCGGCGCATTTGGTAGCAATGACATACTCACTGCGTTTACCAGATTTGGCATTCCATCGACCAATAATTTCCTCAGTAACACCAATGGTTTCTTTTTTAACCGGGTTAACCGGATACATTTCAGCTGTATCCAGGAAATCAATGCCATTATCCAGACTAACGTCCAGTTGCTGGTAAGCTTCTTCTTCAGTGGTATTGGTACCAAATGTCATTGTGCCAAGGCAGAAAGCGCTTACCTCGATACCAGATCGGCCTAATTGTGTTCGTTGCATATTAGTTCCTCAGGAACTGACAGGGCTTTTAATGTATTGATACATCGATCTTAACAAACTATCGAAGTGCTGAAACAGCGGTTTAAAAAAAAGTATCCCATGGAGTCTGCTGTCTCATCTCATTGAAAGACTTTACTACCGGTGTTAACTTACGGAGGTATGTCAAAGCCACACTCAACCAGAAGGGGCAGGACCCGAAGCCGTGACAACCGGTTGCGGCAACGTGAAAAAGAGTGTTCAGAAATATCCATGACGCCTGTCTCCAGGCTTACTTCTCCCTATAAGCCACTGGATAAACAATCAGTCGAGCTTCTCCAACAGGCAGCACTGAGACCGGTTGCAGAAAACGCTTCACTTGATTTAAGGGATATACATTGAAAACAGATGTTCAGGTAGCAGTGGTTGGCGGGGGCATTGTTGGTGCTTCAGTCCTGTACTGGCTTGCAAAGCTCGGATGGACTGACTCGTCACTGATAGAACGTCGCGAGTTGACTTCAGGCAGTACATGGCATGCAGCCGGAAACACCACCTACTTTGGTCCCTACGCAGAGATGACACGCTTGTTCGCAGGCTCTATCCGGACGTATCTGCAGGCAGAAAAGGAAAGCGGTCAATCTATAAACTTTCACCAGACAGGCTCGCTTCGTGTCGCAACAACACAACGTGAGCGCGAATTATTTCACAGCTTTGAATCCAAATATCAAATGCTGGATATTCCATACCATGTGGTTGAAAACGATGTAATTGAAGCACTGCATCCCTGTATCAATACAGAAGGCTTGTTTGGTGCCGCACACACCCCGACAGATGGTCACGTCGACCCGAGTTCAACAACTCATGCACTGGTAAATGCTGCGCGAAATCATGGCGCTGACGTGCAGCGACAATGTCCGGTGGAAAGCATCACTAAACAAGGCGATAGCTGGCTATTGCAGACACACAACGGAGATATTCGTGCTGAGCACGTTGTTATCGCAGCATCGTTCTGGGCGCGTGAACTGCTGCAACCACTTGGGCTGAATATTCCACTGTATGCCACAGAGCATCATGAAATGATTACCGAAACCGTTCCGGCGTTAGCTGAGCTTAAGCATGAAGTTCCGGCATACCGTGACTCTTATGTCTCTTGCAGCGTGCGGCAGGAAGCCAAGGGATTTCTTGCAGGTATTTATGAAACCGACCCGGTGTTCTGGGCACTGGATGGCATACCGAAAGATTTTCGTGAAGAACTTTTACCACCCAATACAGAGCGCCTGATGGGTCATCTCGAAAAGTTAATTGATCGATTGCCAGCGTTTGGTGAGGTGGGTATAAAAACGATCAATAACGGTCCGATGTGCTGGACCCCGGACGGACTGCCATTACTGGGCCCCATCGGAAAAGATGCCGGACTGTGGCTGGCATCAGGTTTCAATGTAGGCATTGGCACCGGTGGTGGATCGGCAGAGTTTCTGGCGCACTGGATGGT
>CAYPDN010000548.1:0-2371 GCA_964409445.1 uncultured Granulosicoccaceae bacterium | reverse complement strand
CGGTCGCGACGACATGCAGGATCAGCCCAAGACCGGAACTGATTCCTAGAGTATTTTATCAGTACAATAAGGCATAAGCACAATACCGGCGCGATAACCGCACGTTATTAGAATTCTCTGTTCTCGCGCAATTCAAGTGCTCGACAATTCGTCCGTTGCCAGTCAGAATTAGACCACAGGTTTCTACCGACACTTAAGTAGCACTAAATCCATGGAATTTTCCTGGTGGCTGGTGTTGCTGGCGGGCTTTGCTGGCTGGTGCATCGGGTACGAAAAACTTCGCCACTCGCTTTCCAATCTACCTCGTATTCTCACCCGTAATCCGGGTTCGGATCTGTCGACTCTGTTACCTGACCACAACGATCAGGTCGAGCGCGATCTGGAGCTCAACAATCTGCTCGAGCAATATGCGGTCGACGATAACTCCGTTGAACTCTACCTGACGCTGGGTGATGCATTCAGACGCCGGGGAGAATACTCGCGCGCGATTGCAGTGCACGAACATCTGCTTTCAAAAGGGCATTTATCGGATGATCAGCAACGCAAGGTCAAGCTTGAAATGGCTCGTGACTATGCAGGGGCCGGGTTACTGGATCGTGTTGAAGCATTGCTGAAACCATTGGTTAAAGATAATCCCGAAGACGCTGCATCGCAGGCCAGTTTGCTGCGCTTGTATGAAAAGCAACAGGAGTGGGAAGACGCCATTGAACTTGCCAGCGTCAGCACTTCAATGGCGGCAGGAGAACGCGCTGCTTTGAAAGCTCAGTACTACTGCGAGCTTGCTGTCGTTGCAGAGCTTGAAGACGATTTGCCGGCTATGGAAAAGTGGTTGCAGCGTGCATTGAAATCAGAACCGCATTGCAGTCGTGCGCTGGTAATGCTTGGGCGCTACTGTATTGAACTAAAGCAATATCGAGAGGCGATTTCAAATTTTGAGAAAATTGAGGAACACCATCCCGAGCTTGTACCGGAAATAGCTCAGTCATATTTTTTTGCGTTGCATGAAGTGGATGATAATGAAGAGATGCTTCGAAAACATCTGGAGTATGTTCGCGGCCGGCAAAACAGTTATTCCGTAATCAAGCTCGCACGTGACGCTATCGGCAAGTTGGAAGGTGAGAAAAAAGCCTCACAATTTTTTATAGAACAACTGGCAAAGCGACCATCACTCAAAGGCCTGCGTGATTGGGCTGAGTATGAAATGCAGCTAATCAAAACAGAGGATCGTGAAAAGGTCGCCGCTGTGGTAGACATGCTGCGCGACGTCACTGATGAAAAGCCTGTGTATCTGTGTAACCGGTGCGGGTATCGCTGTAAGCAGATTCAATGGCTTTGTCCCGGCTGTGAAAACTGGAACTCTGTGAAGGTAATTATTGGTGCCGAAGGTGAATAACGAAAGTGAGCACAGTTAGTTGAGTGATACAAAAAAAGTCATAGTAGCGCTTGATACACCAACGGCAGAGCTGGCACTTGCGCTTGCAGAAAAGCTCGATCCTGATTATTGCCGGGTAAAAGTTGGCAAAGAGCTATTCACCAGTGCCGGTCCTTCGGTGGTCGAAGCGCTGCAAAAACAAAACTTCGATGTGTTTCTGGATTTAAAATTCCACGATATACCCAACACTGTGTCTGGTGCTGTCAGGGTTGCCAGTGAGCTGGGCGTCTGGATGGTAAATGTGCATGCAACGGGTGGTGAGCGAATGATGGCGGCGGCACGGGACGCGATTGACAAAGCATCGGGCAGAGCGCCGTTGCTGATTGCGGTAACTGTGCTTACCAGTATGGAACAGGCAGATCTGCAAACCACAGGGGTTGCAGCACAGATAAATGTGCAGGTAGAGTTGTTGGCGTCACTGGCTCTTAAATCTGGATGTGATGGTGTGGTTTGCTCAGCGATGGAGGCAACTATGCTCAGCAGTAATCTGCCGGCGCTACTGAAAGTAACGCCAGGCATTCGACTCGCCGGGGATAGTGCATCCGATCAACGTCGTGTAATGACACCGGTCAAAGCCATAGAAAGTGGTGCAGACTATCTGGTTATTGGCAGGTCGGTGACAGGATCGGCAGATCCTGTGGCAACCTTGAAAAATATTTCGAGTGATCTTGAAAATACTCAGCAGCTGACAACAGGTTAGCAACATATGTCTGACAAACAATTTATTTCTGCTCAGTCGTTACTTGAAGACTCATGGCGGCTTGCGGTCAGCATTTTAAAAGATGGATTTCATCCAAACTTTATTGTGGGTGTGTGGCGTGGTGGCACACCGGTTGGAATTGCAGTGCAGGAAATGCTCGACTTCTACGGCGTTCACACCGACCATATTTCTATTCGCACTTCATCGTACAGCGGCAAGAGTCGGCTTGAAGCACCGGT
>CAYPDN010000547.1:0-2378 GCA_964409445.1 uncultured Granulosicoccaceae bacterium | reverse complement strand
TCAAGCGGGTTATAATAGCCTCCACCTTAGTGCGGGCTAACTCGTTTTTCTCGATAAGGCGAGACTTCTCCGCGACCAGATTGCTTTGCTGAGCTCTCAGAGATTGATTCTCAACTTTTAGTTGATCAGCCATATCAATCAGCTCTGAAAGTTTGGCCTCAAGCTCTGCCAGCTGGTCTTTGGTGATATTTTTGTTGTTATCCATCGGCAAAATAGTATTTTGTCTGCTTAGCGGCGAAACATTGCGACCGGTTGCCAGCGCCAGATCAGCGCCGAAGCCTTTAGCAATACTTGCACAACGCCTGTGCGAGACATGCATGGTAAAACAGCGCCGGGTGGAATGCATGGACAAAAGTTAACTTAAGATCATAGAACCATCGGTTAGTGACAAGATTTATGAGCCAAAACAAGATAAGAAAAGTTGCCGACCCGACCCAGGTCCCCGGAGTTTCGCACTAATGCAAATGCCAGCTTACACCCAGGTGGATGAAGCACTGTTCTCAGGTGGCTCAGCGGTATGTGCCGCTGAATGTCACGGCGTGTTGTGCGGGATTTTATGCGCCTCCGGATCATCCGATATGCAGCGCTGGGTGCGTCATCTGTTTGAAGCGCGAACGACTGATCGGGAGATTTCTGCAGATGCATTGAAACTGTTACACGATGTTCACCAGTGCACTTTGTCTGAAATCAATCACGAAACGCTGGACTTTTCTATGCTGCTGCCGGATCAGGCTGAAGCGATGGATGTCAGAATCAGCGGCCTCGCAGATTGGTGTAGTGGCTTTAGTCTGGGTCTGATCATGGGAGGCCTGAACGACAAAATGCTGGTTAGTGATGATGTGCGGGAGTTTGTCGAAGACGTACAGTACATCTCTGATGCCAGTTTCTCGGCAGATGACAGCAGCTCCGATCAATCGGAGCAATCGTTTACTGAAATCGAAGAGTACGTTCGCATGGGTGTGCTGCTCATCAATGAAGAGCTGCAACCGATCAGTCAAAAGCCGACTATTCATTAACCCGTAAAGAAACCAACTGATGCCGGACACAATTACCCACCGTCGAGAACGCGCACGTCGACGTAAGAATCTGATGAATGCGATTGGCAAGGATTCGATCGCCATCATACCGTCTGCGCCGATCAAGCTGCGCAGCAAAGACACGGACTATAGATATAGACAGGACAGTGACTTTTACTATTTAACCGGTTTTGAAGAACCGGAATCGGTTGCGGTACTAATCTCTGGTCGCCGCGCTGCGGAGTACATTATTTTCTGCCGCGAAAATGACAAGCTGATGGAAACCTGGAATGGCAGAAGACTGGGTGTGGATAAAGCGCCTGAAGCGCTTGATGCCGATGATGCGTTTCCCATTGATGATATTGATGAGATCCTGCCGGGTTTGTTAGAGGGCCGCGAACGTGTCTATTACTCGATGGGGCGCGAGACTCTGTTTGATAACCGCATCATCGGCTGGATCAATCAATTAAAAGCGAAATCAGGTTCCGGTGCGAGTGTCCCGAGTGAATTTATTTCACTCGATTTTCACCTTCACGATATGCGTCTGATCAAAAGTCGTTCTGAGCTGACGGCGCTGCGCAAGGCGGCCAAAATCAGCGCTGCTGGCCACACTGCTGCTATGAGTGCCTGCAGGCCCGGTGCAATGGAATACGAACTGGAAGCCGAGTTGATCTCTACCTATCGTCGCAATGGTGCTGAACACTCTTTTTTACCAATAGTCGGTGGTGGTGCCAACGGTTGTATTCTGCACTACACAGAAAATTGCGATGAGCTGCAGGACGGTCAGATGGTGCTGGTTGATTCCGGTGCTGAGTGGCAGTGCTATGCCGGTGATATCACAAGGTCATATCCGGTTAATGGTGTATTTAGTGACGCGCAGCGCGAGGTGTATGAAATTGTCCTTGAAGCGAACAAGGCAGCAATAACAAAAGTAGTAGCGGGCAATCACTGGAATGACCCGCACGATGCTGCGGTACGTGTTATCACCCGCGGCCTTTTGAGCATAGGTGTGCTCAAAGGTGACTACAAAAAGCTTATTAAAGAAGAAGCTCATCGACCGTACTTTATGCACCGAACTGGTCACTGGCTGGGCATCGATGTGCATGATGTCGGTGACTATAAAATCGATGACAAATGGCGCTTGCTTGAATCCGGTATGGTTTTAACCATCGAGCCGGGTATCTATCTGGCTGCGGCCAGATCAATACCGAAGCAATATCGTGACATCGGTATTCGTGTTGAGGATGATGTTGCAGTAACCAACGACGGGCCTGAAGTATTAACCGACATGGTAGTCAAAGAAATTGACGACATAGAAGCGTTGATGCAGCGTGACTGACCGTTCTGTAGACAATCCATGAC
>CAYPDN010000546.1:0-2382 GCA_964409445.1 uncultured Granulosicoccaceae bacterium | reverse complement strand
AAACACAATCAAAAACACCAGCACACCCACCAGATCTTTAACCGTGTAGTAAGGATGGAAGCGGATACCATCAAGCGGCTTGCCATCGGCGTCTTTAACTTTTTTGATGTCTACGCCGTCAGGGTTATTTGAACCGACTTCGTGCAGCGCAATAATGTGCACAAACACCAGCCCGACCAGCACCAGCGGCATCGCTATAACATGTAACGCAAAGAAACGATTAAGTGTGGCATCAGAGACTACATAGTCACCTCGCAACCACAAGGTAATAGCATCACCCACCCATGGAATAGCACCGAATAACGAGATGATTACCTGCGCGCCCCAATATGACATCTGGCCCCAGGGCAACAGATACCCCATGAAGGCTTCGGCCATCAATACCAGATAAATAAGCATACCGAAGATCCACAGCAGCTCACGTGGCTTCTTATAAGAGCCGTACATTATTCCACGCATCATGTGCAGGTAGACGACAACGAAAAACATCGATGCACCAGTCGAATGCATGTACCGGATTAACCAGCCCCAATTCACATCACGCATGATGTACTCAACCGATTTAAACGCGAGACCACCATCGGGCTTGTAATTCATCGTCAGGAAGATACCGGTGACGATCTGAATCACCAGCACCAGCATTGCAAGTGATCCGAAGTAGTACCAAAAATTAAAATTCTTCGGCGCGTAGTACTTACCGACATGCTTGTCCCACGTGGCCGTCAGCGGAATGCGCTCATCAATCCACGCCATGGTGCCAGCCACAGTGTCGCTTAATTTACTCATCAGGCCTGGTCTCCATCAGCACCCACCAGTATGCGAGTGTCAGTTACGTAGTAGTGCGGCGGCACATCAAGGTTTGTTGGCGCCGGCACCCCTTTGTAAACTCGTCCGGAAATATCGAACCTCGAACCGTGACACGGACAGAAGAAACCTCCCTGCCAGTCGTCACCCAGATCTGCCGGTGCCACGTCCGGTCGGAAAGTTGGAGAGCACCCCAGGTGCGTACAAATTCCCACCATGACCAGCACTTCCGGTTTGATTGAGCGGTGAATATTTTTTGCATACTCGGGCTGGATTGATTTGTCGGATTCAATATCGCGCAACTCGTCCTTAACCGTTTCAAGACTTTCCAGCAGTTGCGCAGTTCGGCGTACCACCCACACCGGTTTGCCGCGCCACTCAACAATAACTCGCTGCCCGGGTTCAAGCTTGCTGATATCTACTTCTACCGGAGCACCTGCTGCCTTGGCCCTGGCACTTGGCGACATTGAAGATACAAAAGGTATGGCCATTGCAGCCGCGCCCACCGCACCTACCACACCTGCGCCAGTGGTTAGAAGCTTGCGCCTTTTTTCGTCAACTGCAGGAGTATTACCCCCGCCTGAAGCAACATTATCTGTTGCCATAGGATGCTCCAAATTAAAGTTTTTGAAATTTGTTAGCTACAGGAGGAAACGCCTGACCTCTTGCATACTGACCTTTTCTGGTTCGGTTGTGGCTCGGTTCTGGTCCGATAAAATCGATGCAACTACAAGCCGGTGACCACCCGCCATGATCACGCACTTTCGACAAACGGTTAATGCTAACACATAACGCCACAAATACTCACTGACAAGCACGTTATACCGTCACCAGACTGACCGCAGCAGACTGAAACTGACCAGCGGATTTTCGTATCGCCACGCCGCTGCCGAGGTGAATCGAGCAGCGTCAAAAAGCAATCAGAATTGCCATCCAATAACTATTCCAGACCCAGCGAAAAGGGCAACTGAATTTTTCCGGATCTGACAAAGGCACTACTGACGGTAACGTGCCTCTGCAGAGACAGCATGTGCCTCCAGCCCCTCCGTGCGAGCCAGCACTGATGCCGTCTGACCAAGTGTCGCAGCGCCTTCCCGGGTACAGGCAATAATGCTGCTGCGCTTTTGAAAATCGTATACCCCAAGCGGGCTTGAAAATCGCGCAGTCCCGGATGTTGGCAGGACATGGTTGGGCCCGGCGCAGTAATCGCCCAAAGCTTCTGCTGTATAGCGTCCCATGAATATTGCACCGGCGTGTCGAATGCCATCCAACAGAGACTCGGGATCCTGCACAGACAGCTCAAGATGTTCCGGCGCGATGGTATTGACGATCTCACAAGCTTCGGAAAGATGGGCCACTTGTATAAAGCAACCGCGTCCGTTTAACGACTGACGAATAATGTCCGCCCGTGGCATGGATTCAATCAGCGCCTGCATCGAGTCCGACACAGCATCGAGAAACGATCCATCGTTGCTAATCAATATGGCCTGGGCCTGCTCGTCATGCTCGGCCTGAGAAAACAGATCAGCGGCGATCCAGTCCGGGTTGGTCTGGCCATCGCAGACCACACAGATCTCT
>CAYPDN010000545.1:0-2387 GCA_964409445.1 uncultured Granulosicoccaceae bacterium | reverse complement strand
CCACAATAGGTACAACGAAGATCATCAGTACCTATTTCGTAGGCGAGCTTGCCACCACAATGATTACAGGGAAAACGAGTTTCAGCTTTCGCAGTCGGAGCTTCAACAGGTGCACCCGGCACCTGTTGATACGTAAGATAGTCTTCGAAAGGGTTACTCAAATCTTTGTTTTTCGTCCGTGCTCGACTTAATTAAGATCGAACCTAACCGCGAGGCAGTGGAGGCGGTGCGCTGAAAAGTTCACGCAGCTCCGCAACCTCACTGGCTTGCTGCCAGTCTGGCATACCATTCGCCCATACCAGCGTAGACTTTGTAATTACGCCGTTGCCCAGTTGTTGCTGCAGTCCTTCAACGCTGTAGGGTCCAGTGGCTTCTCCATCTACAGCTATGTGATACCGCGCTCCACCAGTCAGAGGGGGTGGTAACGCTCTGCCGGAAGCCTCTCTACCAGAAGCATGGGCAGATGCAGCCCCGTGACCGGTTTGCTGCGGCAATCTTTGCTGCCCCATGTTATTTGCCATCTGCTGACCCATCGCCAGCCCGGCGCCCATTCCTATACCGGCACCGGCAGCGCCTCCGGAACTACTTGCACCAGCTTCAAGAGCCACACCCGTCTGGTATGTCATGTAACGGTCAAGGTTTCCGACCATACCTGCGCTGGTGCGTTTGTCGAGCGCTTCTTCAACTGAAGGTGGCACTGAAATATTTTCAACCAGCAGCTTGGTCAGCTCAAGACCGTATTCACCGAACTCAGGCCCGATTCTTTTGCCAATAACATCGCCCAGCTGCTCATAGTTGGCAGCCATATCGAGTACCGGAATACCGGCAGCACCAACGGCAGAAGAAAAGCGGGAAGTGATCAGGTTACGCAGTTGGTTACTGATTTCTTCGATCTGAAAGTTGCCATCAGTACCGACAACCTCACGGATAAACTTCAACGGATCGGTAACTCGCACCCCGTAGGTGCCAAATGCACGTACACGTGCAGCGCCGAACTCGGCATCACGCAACATCAACGGGTTCTTGGTGCCCCACTTAAGGTCGACAAACCGCTTGGTGTTGACGAAGTAAACTTCCGCTTTAAAAGGACTGCTAAAGCCATGATCCCAGTTGAGAATTGTTGAAAGCAGCGGCAGGTTGCGGGTTTCAAGCTCGTACATTCCAGGGCTAAGCACATCCGCCACTTCACCTTCGTTGACGAAAACCGCAGCCTGTCCTTCCCTGACAGTCAGCTTGGCGCCGTATTTAATTTCATTGCCGTAGCGTTCAAAGCGATAAACCATCGTGTCATTGGTGTCATCAGTCCACTCAATGATGTCAATAAATTCGCCAAAAAGTTTGTCAAACAAACCCATTACTTATGCTCCTGTGGATGTTGCGCGTGCATGCGAGCTCGCAGATGCAAGTTTACTCTTCAGATCACTTTCAAGTTGCTGCAGCGTGCGCTCGGCCTCTTGCCGCTTCACTTTACCTTCATCTGCAATTTGCAAACTCTCTTCGATAGTTGCGATCAGATTTTCATTAGCGCGCTTTACGGCTTCGATATCAAAAACACCGCGTTCCATCTGCTCGCGAACTTCGCGATTGGCGGTACGTAGCGTCTCTGCATTTTTTTCAAGCAGATCATTGGTTAGATCGGTAGCTGATTTAACACTCTTAGCCGCCTCCTGTGATCGGAATACCGTCACAGATTGAGCAAGCTGCTGGCGCCACAGTGGCACGGTGTTAACCAGTGTAGAGCTGATCTTTGATACCAGGCCTTTGTCATTCTCCTGCACCATGCGAATACTCGGCAGGCTTTGCATTGCCACCTGACGGGTAAGCATCAGGTCATGGATGCGCCGCTCGAGATCATCACGGGCTGTGCGCATGTCTCGCAACTCCTGCGCTTTGAGTACGTCGTCTGTGTTTTGTGCAGCTTGAGAAAGCGCTGGCAGATCTACCGTATCGAGCTGTTTGAGCTTTTCTTCACCGGCAGCAATATAGAGCTCCAGCGCATGATAGTAGTCAAGGTTCGCGTCGTAGAGACGATCGAGGCTTGCGATGTCTGTCAGCAGTTTGGTTTTGTGATCTTCAAGGTTGTCTGTGATTACATCGATCTGCCGACGAACACCTTCGTATTGCTGAACAAACTGCACTGCGGGAGAAGCGCGTCTGAACAAACGTGCAAAGAAGCCCTGCTTTTTAGTTGGATCGAGTCCTGCGATATCAAAGCCACGCAGCACAGTTACCATGTCGTTTAAGTCCTGTCCGGCCGGCCCGACATCTTTATTGCGCACACCCTCCAGCATGTTGTCACTTATTGTCGTGAGCTGCTCCTGAGCGCTGCTTCCATAAAACAGAATACTGTTGGAATCACTCAGATCGATGTCGTTCATCAACTCGGT
>CAYPDN010000544.1:0-2392 GCA_964409445.1 uncultured Granulosicoccaceae bacterium | reverse complement strand
CTCACGGATTTTGCCAGACTGGTTATTTCGTCCCACGCCTGGTCTTTGATCAATTGTTTTGGTGCGATCCATGATCCACCAACACATATAACGTTATCAAGATCGAGAAACTCCTGGCAATTTTTTGAGTTGACTCCGCCAGTTGGGCAGAACTTTATATCACCGTAAGGACCACCCAGCGCTTTAAGCATATTTACTCCACCCGCCGCTGCAGCTGGAAAAAATTTTAGTGTATCCAGCTGCAAGTCAATTGCAGTAAGAACTTCACTTGCAGTTGCTACTCCCGGTAAATACGGAATGCCTGACTCCAGTGCGTTCCTTGCGAGTGGTTCGTGCAGACCCGGGCTAACCATAAAGGCCAGATCTAATTCTTTGCAGCGAGCGATATGTTCATAGGTGTTAACGGTACCGGCTCCCACGTATGCTTCTGGTACTTCTGCTTTTATTGCTGCCATTATCTCGAAAGCATTGGCAGTTCGAAGAGTTATCTCCAGAACCGGGGCGCCACCCGCGCACAGAGCTTTAGCAAGCGCTGGTGCTGTATTGACGTCATCGAGTTCAAGAACAGGTATAACTCGGGAAAGATTTAGCAGTTCGCGTATCTTCATGCTGTCTGGCTCGATAAAAGTAAGTAGTTATGAATTGTAGCTGACAGAGCTACACCGTAGCGTATCGTTCAGATGTATTATCTATGTGTCTTGTGATACATCAGTGAATTATCAGGCTGGGTCGAACAAAGAAAGCGCGCCTGTCTCTGCACTGCTAACGGTTGATCTCATATTGCTAAATAACAGGCGACCGTCTGTCTCAGTATGTTGTTCATTGTGTTGGATTGCTTCGCGTGCAGCCCATTCTGATTCATCAATCAGTGCATTGAGTTTGCCCGCAGTGGTGTGCAGATGAATCATATCGCCATCTTTAATTTTGCCTAGTTTGCCACCGCTTGCGCATTCAGGTGTGACATGAATGGCGGCCGGCACTTTGCCTGATGCACCGGACATACGTCCGTCGGTTACCAGCGCTACAGCAAAGCCTTTGTCCTGCAGTACACCCAGAGCCGGAGTGAGCTTGTGCAACTCGGGCATGCCATTCGCTTTCGGACCTTGATTAACCAGTACTGCAACAAAGTCGGTATTTAATTGATCGTCCTTAAATGCCTGCAGAAAATCTGCCTGGCTGGTGAATACCCTGGCGGGAGCTTTAACGTCATAATGTTTAGGGTCGACGGCAGAAATTTTAATAATTGCACGGCCTATATTGCCGTCTAAAACTGCCAGTCCGCCAGTCTTATCAAAGGGTTCTTCAACATCTGCAATAATATTGCTGTCGGCACTTTTGTTGTTGCTGGGTTGCCACTCAATTTTACCGTCATTGAGAACCGGGTCGCAGCAGCAGTTATGTAGGCCTTCACCGGCAATAGTTTTTACATCATCGTGCAGCAGGCCTGCCGTAAGTAGTTGCGAAATGACCAGCGACATACCACCTGCGGCGTGAAACTGATTTACGTCAGCAGAACCGTTTGGATAAACTTTGGTAAGTGCGGGTACCACTGATGAGAGATCACTAAAGTCACTCCAGTCAATGATGATTCCGGCGCAGCGAGCAATTGCTATCAGGTGAATCGTATGATTACTTGAGCCCCCTGTGGCGAGAAGGCCAACGATGGCGTTGCAGATTGTTTTTACATCGACCAGTTCGCCGATTGGCAGGCAGTCAGTAGAGGGTGCACTTATATTGATCGCAACTTTGGTAGTTTCGCGGGTTAGCAAATCGCGAATTTCTTCCCCTGGGTTGATAAAACCGGTTCCCGGTAACTGCAGACCCATTACTTCCAGCAGCATTTGATTGCTGTTAGCGGTACCGTAGAAAGTACAAGTGCCGGGACCATGGTAGGACGCACACTCCGATACCATTAACTCTTTGCGGGTAATCTGACCCTGTGCGAATTTCTGTCGAGCAATAGCTTTTTCAGAGTTAGGTATGCCGGACGTCATCGGCCCGGCCGGTATGAACACAGTTGGCAGGTGTCCGAAGGCCAATGTTCCCATCAACAGGCCCGGGACAATTTTATCGCAGGTGCCAAGGCATACTGCGGCATCGAATACGTCGTGTGATAGAGCCACCGCAGTTGCCTGAGCGATGACATCACGGCTAAACAGTGACATTTCCATACCCGGTCTGCCCTGTGTGACGCCATCACACATGGCGGGAACTCCTCCGGCGAACTGAGCAGTTGCGCCATTATCGCGCGCAGTTTGTTTGATGAGTTCCGGGAATCGATCAAAGGGCTGATGTGCTGAGAGCAGATCGTTGTAGGCAGACACAATGCCCAGGTTTATAGCGCGTTCCTGGTGCAGGGTGATTTTGTCAGTAGAAGAAGCAGCCGCGACCG
>CAYPDN010000543.1:0-2395 GCA_964409445.1 uncultured Granulosicoccaceae bacterium | reverse complement strand
CAGGTCTGGAAAGATCTGGCACTTAGCAAGCAACTACTGGCCAATGAGGTCATCAAAGCACTCGACCTGGATACCACGGCAACTGCCGCTAAGCTGAAAGAAGCTTTAAACAAGTTGATTGATCGCGCCAACCACGCCGATACCAATATCAAAAGTGCCCGCGAAAAAGCGGATGTTGCGATCAACGAAATACGCACTGAACTCAAAGCATCCGAAAAAGCTCGCCTCAAAGCGGAAGGTGCTATTGATGAAGCAAATGCTGCCAAAGCCGCAGCGGAAAATGCGCTGTCCGCCGGACGCGAATCAAACTCGGGTTCATTGAAGAAAGCGAAAGACGAACTGGCGAAAAAAGAACGCGAACTAAAAAACATAAATACCGCCCTTGCCGACACCCCTGAAAACGTTGTCAAAAAGCTAAAAACTTTAAAAAAGCAAAAGCTTGAGGAAAACACAGCTCGCAAGGCTGCAGAGGCGATGTCTCGTACCCAGAAAAAAGAAATAAAAGAGCTGAACGAACAGCTGGAAGAACGCAAAAAGCTACTTGAGCAAAGCAACCAGCTGGTAGAACAATACCGCGAGTTGCGCACTGCCGCCGAAGCCCTTAAAGAAAAGGTCGGAGACGACGCAGAAGCACTGCCGATTCAAGATGACAAATTGCTTGAAGGCATTGAGATGGCGGCTACAGTCGAGAACGACGACTAACACAGTATATTTTGAGGGCGGCTTTATACACAAAAGCCCTCGCGGATCATCACAGGCTCTACAGTACTCAGAACAGCTCTGACTGCTCACTAATAACCGAGTGATAGCTGGTATTTAAGAAATGCAGAATACCGTCGGCCACCGGCACCAGCTGCTTGTCGACGTAATGCTGATAATCCAGAGGTGCGACTCTCTCCTCACTCGGCTCTGGCCCCTGAACTGTTATCACATAATCGATCCACTTTTGTGGATTCGCACTCTTGCGCGCAGCCTGCACATGGGGTGGCACATTGCGCTGATAATCAGAGAGCTTTCGTCGTAATCGTTTTCGGTAGATAAGCTTCTCATCGAGCTCACCGCCAAGTAATCGATTGGTGGTCTCGCGAATAAGGTCTTCAACCGGTTCGTCATTAAATACCTTTGCATAGAGTTCGCGCTGAAATTCACGAGCCATCAGAGTCCAGTCCGTGCGCACAGCTTCCAGCCCTTTGAAAACCAATTCCGGCAGCCCAGCACTATTGACTATTTGACCTGCATAGCGTTTTTTACTGCCAGCATTCTCAAGAGTACCGCCCTGATTTGTACCACCACGGGTTGTACCACCACGAGTTGTACCACCCTGGGCTCCCCGAACAGTTGGCATGATGAATCTCATGTACAGGGTTTCAAACTCTACCTCCAGGTGTGAACGCAACCGGAAGTTGTCAGCCAATCGCTGCTGCCAATAATCATTTAACGACGATTGCAAATCTTCCCCGACTGCGTTTGCCTGATGCTGCGAAAGGTTTTCGTCAAGCAGTACAAACAGGGAATCTGTATCTCCATAAATCACCTGCAGACCTGATTGCTCAATAAACTTTTGACTCAGTTGAATAATTTCGTGGCCGCGTCGAGTGATGCTGCTTGCCAGCTGGTGGTTGTGAAAGCGGCAGGACGAAGAACCGAGTACTCCGTACAAAGAATTCATGATGATCTTTATCGCTTGTGACAATGCCGCGTTTTTCTGTGCCTTTGCCTCATCACGCTTTGCCCATAGCTCTTCAATAAGCCGGGGAAGTATGTGTTCGTTACGTGAGAACAGCGCATCCTCATAACCCGGTACCGGATCATTTACTTCGCTATCAGCCAAACCAACAGAGAGACCAAGCGGGTCGATAAGAAATGTTCTGATGATACTCGGATACAGACTTTTAAAATCGAGAACTATCACGTTGCGATACAAACCAGGCTTTGAATCGAGCACATAGCCACCAGGGCTGCCGCTGCCACTGGTAACAGCTGTTGCCGCCACATAGCCTTTGCGATGCAAGCGCGGCAGATAAAGGTTATCGAAAGTCTGTACCGCTCCACCAATTTTATCTATCGGCAACCCGGTCATTTGAGCGCGTTGAGTGGCAAAGTTAATCAGGTCAGCTTTGGCAAAAATTTCAGTAACCAGTCGGCAGTCTTCAATGTTGTATCGCGCAAGTTCAGGTTTATCCGTTTGATAAAGATGGTTGATCTCTTCAACTTTATTAACACTTTTGATTGTCTTGCCACGGCCGAGTAACTCCTGCCCGACATTCTCAAGCGAAAAACTTTCAAACGACCAGAAGGCTGCGCGCAGCATTTCTATACCATCAAGTACCGATCTGCCCGGTACGCGTGCAATCTTCACCGGGCTGGCACCATTGCCAATCTGCAGTACTGCAGA
>CAYPDN010000542.1:0-2400 GCA_964409445.1 uncultured Granulosicoccaceae bacterium | reverse complement strand
TTAACACCGGATGCATTGCCTGCAGTAATGCAGCCTCCCTCTTTAAACGGGGTGTTCAGTGAACCAAGTTTTGCAAGCGTAGTGGCACGCGGATGTTCATCTACAGAAAATTCAACAGCGTCTCCCTTGCGTTGTGGAATTTTGATAGGTGTAATTTCTTTGCCAAGCCTGCCATTAGCCTGGGCACTTGCCGCTTTCTCCTGCGATCGCAGCGCAAAGGCATCCTGATCAGTGCGTGAGATGTTAAAATCTACTGCAACATTTTCTGCAGTTTCCGGCATTGAGTCGATTCCGTATTGCGCCTTAAGCGCCCTGTTCACAAATCTCCAACCGATTGTAGTGTCGTAAATCTCTGCCTTTCTGGAAAACGCAGCATCTGCTTTGGGCATTACAAACGGTGCACGACTCATACTTTCAACACCGCCCGCTATAATCACCTCTGCTTCACCGCAACCGATGGCTCTTGCTGCAGTCCCCACCGCATCAAGTCCGGAGCCGCAAAGCCGATTGATAGTTGAGGCAGGTACCACATCAGGCAAGCCAGCCAACAAAACAGCCATACGCCCCACATTGCGATTGTCTTCACCGGCTTGATTGGCACAACCGATAATCACGTCATCAATAGCGGTAACATCCAGACCAGGCGCTGAAGCGACCAGTGCCTTTAAAATATCCGCCAGCAAATTATCCGGTCGAACAGATGACAGCGCACCGCCAAACCTGCCAATAGCAGATCTGGTTCCCTCACATAAATAAACATCTTTCAATGACTGATCCTCAGTAGGTAAGGCTTAGTTGTTGTTAAAGCGCTCAGTAAAACGCAGACGAACATCAACAGATGGCGCTGGCATAGGGCCGTCTGCACAAGCGGCGTATTCATCCAGCCAGGCTTCCGAGCCTGACAACAGCTTATGGTATAGATTAGATACAAATTCACGGCATTGCGTTTCAGGCCAGCTATCAGGCAACATCTCTGATGGCAAAGCCTGGGTACGCAGCAGCAATCTGCGCCACTGATGAATCAACAGGCAGCGCAATACCAGACTCTCTAACGGTTCGAGTGTATCAGTACGCTTTATAGATGAGAATCTTTGCTCAAGCAGTGCGTATCCCTGTGACACAGTATTGGGCAACAACTTATCCGTGACCCACTCAGGGAATTCTTCCAGGTGGCCGGTTAGCAACATAAAACCATCACGCTGCAGTTGTTTTTTGATGTCAGGTTTTATCGTATCGAAGAGCCAACAGTTGCTTGTTATTCGCATACCATCGCCAGGCACTGAAACGTTATTCGTATTGATTGCAGGGTTCTTTACAGCAACAGTCCAGTTGCGACTACTCGGCAACTCCACAGAAGCAATTGACGGCGAATATATTCTGACTGACGCACTCTTAAACGGCTGGTAACCATCGAGCGCTAACTCATAAAAGCTCTCCCGCCCGATCTTCTGACGAACAATCCATTGATCACCTGCAAGACGAGAAAACGCAGTCCGAACTGCTCCGGCACCAATTCCCATACCGGACAAAACAGTTTGCACCGTTCTGGCTGATACATTGCCACCACGCGCCACAACTGCATCACCAAAAAAGGTAACGATCAGAGACCATACTTTCAACGAGCTGTCCTGCTGGAGTGATTTTATGAGTCTGTCGACATCTCTGCACATAACATTCGGCGCACCCGCGGCAACTGGAACCGATTTATCAGCCACTGACAGCACTGGTAGCATTCATCGTATGCAGTTCGTAGGTCGCCACTTGCTCGTCGTCCTGATTAGTTAATACGACATGCCACCGAACCTCACCATACTCAGCGTTGCGAAGCTTGCGGCTCTTTACCGTTAACGCAACCGAAAGACTGTCACCTGCAACTACCGGCTTTTGAAAACTCAGTTTATCAAGACCCGTGTTTGCCAGCACAGGTCCGGGATCGGGATCTACAAACAAACCAGCAGCAAATGACAACAGCAAATAACCGTGTGCAACTCGGCCTGGAAAGAACGGATTCGCGCTGGCCGCTTCCTCATCCATGTGGGCATAGAACGTATCACCGGTAAACTCTGCAAAATGCTCGATGTCTTCAATCGATATTGTTCTGGGGCCAGCTTTGATGGTGTCTCCTATCACCAGCTCATTAAATGTTTTTCTGAACGGATGCACATCAGTTTGCGTATGTGCTGTTCCTGCAAAGTACTGATTGCAGATACCACCCAGAATTTCAGGGCCACCCTGAATAGATGTACGCTGCATATAATGCTTTACTGCTCTGATGCCACCTAACTCTTCACCACCACCGGCTCTGCCGGGCCCGCCATGTGTCATGTGTGGTAAAGGCGATCCGTGACCTGTCGCCTCTTTCATTGATTTATGATTATTAAAGTACAGGCGACCGTGAAA
>CAYPDN010000541.1:0-2409 GCA_964409445.1 uncultured Granulosicoccaceae bacterium | reverse complement strand
CGAAGCTCGGAAAAACAACTGGCTGGATTCACCGATCAACTTTGAAGCATGCCGGAGTAGCCATGGTCGGTGGTTTGCAGTACGACGGAATTTCTGATGAAGGTGTGAAAGTGACATTTGCAGACGAAGGCAATGAAACCTTTCCTGCTAGTCATGTAATCCTCTGCGCCGGGCAAGTGCCGCGCAGAGACCTTTACGATTTATTGATAGAGGGTGTCAGTTCTTCAAATATGCCAAATGTACACTTGATTGGCGGGGCACATGAGGCGGCAGAGCTGGATGCCAAACGAGCCATTAGCCAGGGTGCGCGCTTAGCGGCAAATTTATAGAAAGGAATTTGCCCATTTTGTAAAAGAATTTACGATTGTTCGAGATGGGGTATTTTGCTGAGTGTGTTAAAGTCGCCGGTGTAGTGTCTTTGATCGGCGATTAACTACAAAAATACGTACTGCAAAGTATGACCATAAACAGGATGATACGCCGTCTCGATCTGACACCTTAAGCTGCACTTTAATAACGAAAAAATCATACCGGCAACCGAGGGATAATTGTCTCCGGACGGTTGCGGTAACGACTGCGGAGTCCCACTTCGATGAATCCGGCAAAAGCCAAACAGGTAACCAGACAATCGAAGGCCATCCCGGGATGGTTTTCACCAGAAGCGTCAATGCTATTCGCCTGGATAGATGAGATCCAGAAGCGCAACAACATAGAAGGTGATTGTTTCGAAATCGGATGTCACCATGGCAAGAGTGCTGTACTGCTTGCATCTATTGTTCAGCCGGGCAAAGAAAAGCTCGCAGTATGCGATCTTTTTGGGATGCAGTCAGACAACGTTTCTCGATCAGGCAACGGTGATCTCGATGCGTTTAACCGCAATGTGCAGCCGATGCGTGACGACGGTGTTGGTGTCAATATTTTTCAAAAGAACTCGGCAGCCCTTACTGCTGCGGAAATCGGTCAGACGTACCGGATTTTTCATGTAGACGGTGGTCATAACCCGGATGAAGCGCTAACAGATCTGCGCCTTGCTGCTGATTGCACCATAGATAGTGGTGCAATAGTACTGGATGATCCGTTCCGGATGGAATGGCCCGGTGTAACCGAGGCTTTGATTCGCTTCCTTGATGAGCGACCAGAATTTCA
This sequence comes from uncultured Granulosicoccaceae bacterium, assembly GCA_964409445.1. Lineage (GTDB taxonomy): Bacteria > Pseudomonadota > Gammaproteobacteria > Granulosicoccales > Granulosicoccaceae. The sequence continues at coordinate 1,263 of CAYPDN010000541.1, read as the reverse complement.
AGCCATAATGACTGGCGTTAACAAGCTTGTGCTTACTCGTGAAAAGTGGAGCGGCCTGTACGTGGCGGCACTTGATTCTGCTAACCAGCGTGAGACATTCGGCTTCAGTTATCCGTGGCGTGTAAAAGAAATGCCATTTCATCGCACTGTGGTTAGAGTATTTTATATTCCTGATTATCTGCAGCGTAAGACGGTCGGTAATCTGGCGCGTTGGGTTTACAACAAATCTGACTGGCTGGCCGGTACCCGTAAAAAGCGCGCAGCTGTAAAAGCGATCAAGTCATCACGAGCGTAAGTTCCGTCAAGCCAAATCGGTTAGCGCAGCTTGACTGATGTAACACAAGAAGAAGCGGTGGCTCGGCGTGCAGTAAAGCCCGTTGTCTGTTACCAAAGCGATCAGCTACCAGCCTATGATCCAGCGGTCTACCAGGCAGCACGTGAGTCAATGGTCGCTGTGTCGGAGGTTACGATAGCACCTCGCGATGCGAGTGTGTTTGAAGTCAAAGCGGGGCAGTTTTTCAGAATTGTCTGCGTAGAAGGGCATCAGGTCGGTGATCTGAACCTCTGGAACCTGCACGATCTCAACGAACGTTTCTATAGCGGCAAAACGCGCCAGCTACACGCATCGCATGTGAGTACAGGCGACAGATTGTGGAGCTCAATACCCGGTTTAAGACCCATGGCGACCATTACTCACGATACTTTGTCGTGGTATGGAATCGACGACTATGGTGGTTCTGTGCACGATGTTATCGGTACTCGCTGTGATCCGTATACCAACTACCTGCTTAATCAGGTTGATTACCACTACTGTTGTCATTCCAATTTGACCCGAGCACTCGCGGCCCATCGTAATCTTGCGCCTGAGGTTGCCGAACTGCATGTACACGATGTGATGAACGTTTTTATGTGCACCGGATTCACCCTCGATACACATCAGTATTTTATGAAAGCCACACCGGCACGCGCTGGTGATTATATTGAGTTCTTTGCAGAGATTGATTTGTTGGGCGCTTTGTCTGCCTGCCCCGGTGGCAACTGTGGCAGCAGTCACTCTGATGATGTGACACCTTGTTATCCGCTGTCAGTGCAGGTTTTTGAGCCTGCGGAAGGGTCTTTGGTTGGATGGGAGCCGGTGGGGGTTAGTGGGTATTGTGGGTCGCATGGCTTGTGATTTTTAGCGCTTACGCTTTGTTTCTTTTCAGCTCTTGCGTGTCTTACTCGCTTTTTTGATCGTTATGTCTTGGCATCCATGCCGTTTTT
>CAYPDN010000540.1:0-2411 GCA_964409445.1 uncultured Granulosicoccaceae bacterium | reverse complement strand
CTGCAGGCAGCGCCTCTGTTGTTTGGGCTCAGCCTGCGCCGTGAAATCAGCGATAGATGGCAGGTTCAGGGTGTATTGCAACCCGCCGGTGATGACATATCGGTCGGTGCAAGAGTTCTTCTAATTTCTACAAAAAAAGAGGCCTGGCGTAGTTACCTTTTTGCGGGTATTGCGCACGAACGAGATGACTCACCAGGCTTCATTTTCGAAGAGGAAGACAATGATTTTCAGGAAACAGCGGTAACTGCGGGATTTGGTCTCGATTGGTTCTGGAACGCGAAAAACCCGTCAGCTCCGCCATTCGCATTGAGCGTAGAGCTGGGTCTTGGTTACTCCGAAGAAAACTTCGACGATGATTTTAGAGACGAAGAAGAGGGCTTATTTTTGGCAATTGGTGCCGGTATTCACTACCAGTTCCAGTAGAAGTTTTGTCTTGCAGGCTGAATCAGATTTACAGACACTGACAGATCTTTTGCAGGTGGTATACACTTTACAGAACATCAATTCACGGAGAGCTTAGCCGGTGAAACAAGAAGGTGGATGTCAGTGTGGTGCAGTCAGGTTTGTGTCGACAGGTGATCCGATAAGAGCAATGGCCTGTCACTGCACTGCGTGCAAGCTTAGAACCGGAGCGCCCTATGGTATCGGAGTCTATTTTGAGGATTCTGAGGTAAAAATTTTACAGGGCGATTTAACTCACTATCAGTTCGAATCAGATACCACCGGCCGGTGGATTAAGAACGAATTCTGCAATCAGTGCGGATCTACCGTTTCATGGACGCTTGAAATGCGCCCCGGACTGCGCGCAATTGCTGGTGGCTCATATGATGATCCGGACTGGTACAAGCTCGCTGCACATATATGGACTCGATCAGCTCGATCAGATATGTGTTATCCGGAGTCGATGCCTGTTTGCGAACAAGCGTTAACCTAGTACTCGTCATCGATCGCTTCACAACTTATAAACTACGCGACTTATTGGTCTCGGGATTGATGCAGTTTAAATCTGGCTCCAACGCTGTTCCGATAGAGAGTAAGCTGTGTATCGAGCCAGTTCTTATGTCAGACAACGTAGGAATATGTGATATCGTTTATAGCGATATCATTTAGCGAATCGTTTAAAAGGCAGAGGCTTTGGTGGAGTCAGCAGAGGACCAAACTCGCATCGCACTGCGAAGTGGCCCGATACTTTCAGCTGTTGGGTTTGCGGCAAATGAATTTTTAAAGTCGTCCAATTGGAAAGATGCGCTCGACGAGGCATTGGAACATCTCGGAAAAGCTGTCCGGGCAAATCGCGCCTACTACTTTGAGAATGGCCTTAGTGAAGATGGTGATTTGCAAACCAGTCAAATCGCTGAATGGGTAGGTCCCGGTATTACCCCACAAATCCAGAATAGCGCACTGCAAAATGTTTCATATGTGGCAGACGGTATGAGTCGTTGGCTCGAAAGGATGCGTCAGAGGTTGCCGGTACACGGATTGGTTGCAGATTTTCCGGCGTCAGAACGTGCAATCCTGGAAGCTCAGAACATACGCTCATTGGTCGTTATGCCAGTATTTTCACATGATGAATTTGCCGGCTTCATTGGTTTCGATGATTGTGAAAATCTGCGCCAATGGGAGGCATCTGAGTTTGATGCATTGTTTGCAGCAGCGTCTGCTCTCGGCGCGGCCATCGACCGGCAGCACCTTGAGGATCAATTGCGGTTCTCCCAAAAAATGGACGCTATTGGCAGTCTGGCATCCGGTGTTGCTCATGACTTTAACAACATGCTGCAGGTTATTGTTAGTCAGGTGCATATAGCGAAAGATAAGATAAGCCAGGACCATCCGGTGCAGGAAGAATTGGATGAAATTATCGCTGCAAGCAAACAATCAGAGATCTTAACCCGACAACTGTTGGCTTTTTCCAGCAAGCGGGATACGAAACATCAGGTGGTTGACCTCGGTGAAACCTGTAAATCGGTGAGGAGAATGGTTCAGCCAATTCTGGGTAATTCTATTTTGTTGTCGGTTAATGTTGTCGACCCCGCACCGACCATTTTTGCTAACACCGGTTTGTTGATTCAGGTCTTAATGAATCTATGTTTAAACGCACGCGATGCGATGCCGAGCGGCGGTAAACTCGAAATAAAATGTGACTCAGTTGAGCTTGATCGTGCGGCCATCGGTTCGGATAGTCAGGCACAGCCAGGTAGATTCGCGTGCCTCACTGTGCGCGACTGGGGTAGCGGAATGACGGCTGAGTTAATAGAAAAGATATTTGAGCCTTTTTTCACGACCAAAGAGCAAGGCACTGGGCTGGGGTTGTCTGTCGCCTACGGTATCGTCAAACAGTGCGATGGTTTTATTCGGGTAAAAAGTTGCGTGGGTGTAGGGACCAGGTTTTCGATTTATATACCAGTCACAGA
>CAYPDN010000539.1:0-2413 GCA_964409445.1 uncultured Granulosicoccaceae bacterium | reverse complement strand
AGCTCGGGTTTGACTATTTGAAAGTAGGGCGAAAGATCAAAATCTCTCGGTGCAAAGAGGCTGTGATGTCGAATATGCATTAGCTCATGCTTAATGCTGCCTTGAAGTTCAGTGCATATCCGGGTTGGAAGTATCGGGTATTGAATTGACTGGAACGCTTTGGCAATTAACGTCGAGCAGATTGCCCGCGTCGGATCGCCACTCCCGAGTGCCAGCATGCGTCGTCGCCAGCGTCTCGGTACCGGCGGGTGCGGCAGCAGATACCTCATCAGATCGACAATATTCTTCAGGTCATACTGCATACCGATGCTGTTGGCCATGTACAGGCAAAGATTGTCGCGATCGGAATCCGTTAGATTCAGTGGCCGGCAAATACGAATATTGTTCTTGCTATACTTTGATAAAGGCGCTGCTATCACACCGTTTTCCAGATCTGCTTCAATAAGCAGGTTGCGGTCATTGCTGTCTTTTGCAGGGTTAACTCCGGTCGGGTTGTCTTCAGTTGGACCGCTTTCAAAAGTGTCAGGCATTTTATCGATATAGAATGCCGCGTGCGACCATGTTGACTGCGTGAGGTATTTTATAGCGGAGCTGACCCGCTGATCACCCTCGACCAGCAGAATGTCTCCCGGTTGCATAATGGCTGCCAGTGATGCTGTCCTGTGCACCGAGAATGGCTGGTAGGAACTCACTGTTTTGGTCAAATACTTTGCCAGCAGCTTGCTGCCGGTACGAATTATTGGATTGGATTGCATAGAATCGAAGATATGTCGCAGGGTAATTTCAGTGCAATGATAGTTTTATGCTGATTTATTTTATCTTCTTTTTCCTATGCTGTCTCGCAGGTGTTGCACAGGCGCATGTGTCAGAACAGGGCCTGGTTTTACTGTTGCCGACTGATTTTTACATCGCGTCAGGCGTTCTGGTTGTCGTGTTTACATTAGTGCTGGTGTTTCTATTGCCTGCTGCGTTGTCGGCTGCGATATTTAAGCCATGTAGATTATTCCGGATTCTTTCTGGTGAGGTATCCCGTAGTTCATCTTCCGGCAGCTTTTTTAACAACAATTTTTCCAGATTGCAGACAATAACCAGCTTGTTGTCGCTGGTGTTTCTAATTGTATTGCTATACATCGGCTTTTTTGGCAACGGCGATCCGCTGGAAAATCCGCTACCACTTTTTATCTGGACGATTTGGTGGATCGGATTGCCGATAGTGCAGGGTCTGATTGGCGACATCTGGCGGTGGCTCAATCCGTGGGTCGGTATCTACAGAGTTTTGCAATACGCCGGTTGGCAGTCACCGTACGTGTTACCGGAGAAAACAGGTCAGTGGCCTGGTATTATAATTTTCCTGCTCTTTACATCTTTCGCACTGGCAGACATAGCCCCTGATGCGCCGGCGCGGCTCAGCTGGGTTGTTGCAGGTTATTGGTGCAGTACATTGATATGCGTTTGTTTATTCGGTGATCAGTGGTTTAAACAGGGTGAGTGTTTTTCAATGCTAATGCGACGTTACTCGCAGCTGTCACTATCCGGAGTTGAGCAACAGACATCATATATTGGATTGCCGGGCTGGAGGTTGATTGCAAATAAGGCGACGTCAATCAGTGCTGCGGTATTCATACTGGTCCTGTTGGGTAGCGGTAGTTTCGACGGACTCAACGAAACCTTCACCTGGCTTGCGATAATCGGTGTTAATCCACTGGAATTTCCGGGGCGCTCAGCTGTTGTTAGCGAAACAGTAACTGGTTTACTGCTTGCCAACATAGCACTGGTTTTAATCTATGCATTGTGTGTTTATATTGGATTGCAGATTGCAAACCACGGCAGTTCAGTTGTGAAGCAGACCAATTTCAAAGCTGCCTTTTGCGCTCTGGCTGTTGCGTTGTTGCCAATTGCATTTGCCTATCACTTCGCACACTTTCTAACCACGTTTCTGATCAACAGTCAGTATGCGCTTGTGGCAGCTTCCGACCCGCTGACTAATGGTTCTGATTATTTAAATCTGGGTTCGTATTATGTGACAACCGGCTTCATGAATACTCCTTCATCGGTTAAAACAATCTGGCTTACACAGGCGATGGCGGTGGTTTTGGGGCATGTATTGTCGGTGCTGATTGCTCACACTGTAGCGGTGGAATTGTTTGGCAATACGAGGCGTGCTATCGTGAGTCAGGCACCGTTGGCGGTGTTTATGGTTATGTACACATTCATAGGATTGTGGTTGCTCGCAGCGCCCAAAGGGGCATGATGAGCCGGGTGGATTGCTACGCAATCCGCGCCCGTACAAGTCATAACCATACCAACAAGCCAACGCTCCCGCGCAAACCGATAGCGTGCTTGCGCACAACAAGATTCAGGATCACTCAAATGACTGACCGCAAAGACTCGACAGGTATCATCACAGCGACTG
>CAYPDN010000538.1:0-2428 GCA_964409445.1 uncultured Granulosicoccaceae bacterium | reverse complement strand
GCGCGAGACACTTGCAACGATACCGGTGCAACATCTCCGTAGACAACCCACTGAATAATACGCCACAACTGGTTGTTGTCCGCCATGATCTGGTCATTGGAGAAATGCACAACACGACCTGCACGTTCGATAACCTGTGCGCCGTTATAAATAACGCCATCGGCTTCAATCACTGTCAAGGGCGTTGATTGCTCGCCACTGGCAGCATCAAAATTGGCGAACCAAATTTGTTCGTAGGCAACAATCTCTTCACCTGGATCATAAGTTTTACTTACCGGGTGAGTATTGTCTGCAATAGTTACTGAGGCGCTGACACCATTGAGAAATTCGGTAGGTTGCACACCCAGTACTGAAACCATCGCACCGACGTAATCTGTATATGAAGTACCATCTTCTTTGAGCCCCAGAAACTCACCTGACGTAATGATCCCAACACCGTTTTGCTGCGCTTCAAGCAATCGGGCAACAATCGCACTGCGATCGGTACTTTTAACATTCGCAAACGCCGGAATAACAATCGCTTCATAGTTGAGAAGGTCAGTGCTAACTGCAAGTTGCTGTTCGTCCAGAAGATCAAATGGCAAACCCGCCATCATCGCCTGATTTTGAACTGATGCGAACAGCTGATTGTAGGCAAACGGATCGTAGAAATGGGTTTTGCTTGTCTCTGAGTGAACAATGGCTATGCGACGCCCTTCTACCGGCAGCTGAATAACAGCCGACCCCAGTTTTGGAGAATCCGTTCCACTGGCAGTATCAGCGCTATCCCCATTGCTACTACCACCGCCGCAACCAAATAAAAACAATGCAATGCCGACGACAACAGCAAATAGCCGGACAATTCGAAAAGTATCCTTCATGGTGTAATCCGTTTTGGGTCTACTGGGTTGAAAACCACCCTTAACTTTTGTACGGCTTTTGGAAAAATAGCTTTATGCGCGGATGGTGCTATCTGCCCCAATGCCACTGGTGATCACAAATTCGTGGTGTTTAATCGGGCCGACTGCTCAGTTTTGAACATTGAAAAAAATAATCCTAAAGATATGCAGACAGACGTTTTTGGAATAATTAATCTGCTGCACCGACGGTCAAAGATTGCGATACTGGAGAGTTTCCACCCAAACTGCAGATCAGATGAACTCACCCGACAAATCGCTCGCTGCAACGATCGCATTCGGGTTTGTGATGACGATGTCGTCTGGCTTTGGACAGACATTTTTTGTCTCGTTGTTTAACCCACAGCTCAGAGAGACGTTTGCACTTAGCCATGGAGACATAGGAGGATTGTATTTCCTCGGCACACTTTTAAGTGCTGCCACAGTCATCTGGCTCGGCAAACTAATTGACCAAACCAGTCTAAGACTCTATACCGGACTGGTTACCATTGGCCTCGCTGTCGCATGCCTGAGCATGGCAACTGTCAGCTCAACTACCACACTGGTACTGGCGTTTTTTCTATTGCGTCTGTTCGGTCAGGGCTTGTCGGGGCATACAGGCATTACAACAGCTTCTCGCGTCAGTGCAGAATACCGCGGCCGCAGCGTCAGTTTGTCTGGCCTTGGCTATTCCGCAGCAGAGATTATTCTGCCGTTCACAACGATTATTCTGATCAGTATGGTTGGCTGGCGGCAGACATGGACGGCATATGCAGTGGTGCAAATTTTTTTAATTGCGATCATCGCACAGTGGCTATTGCGCAAAGTTGCAATTGCCAGCACAACCGCTGCAACTGCAGAACACGATCCGGATGCATGGAACCGTTTGCAAGTTATCCGAGATAAAAGGTTCTGGAGAATAGCGCCAGCACTTTTTTCACCATCAATCATCTCAACCGCATTGTTTTTTCACCAGGAAAGTCTGGGTGCAATAAAAGGTTATGCATTGTCGCATTGGGCAACCGGTATCGCCGCCTACTCAATCACGGCTGTACTCACCTCACTGGCTACCGGAGTGCTGGTAGATCGATTTTCAGGAGCACAGGTAGTGCGTTTTTATCTACTGCCATTCACGCTTGCAGTACTGGTTGCAGCATTTCTGCCGTTACCCGGTTTGCCATACATTTACTACGGACTGATTGGCGCGACCGTCGGTATTGGAACACCCTCTGTTGGTGCACTGTGGCTGGAGTTGTATGGTGCAACACACATTGGTGCAATCAGAGCGTTAACTCATGCCTGCATGGTGTTTGGCACCGCACTTGGACCAGCACTTTTCGGCTACCTTCTCGACGCAGGTGTCAGTTGGAATAAATTACTGATTGGCAGTGCTACATGGATGATTCTGGTTACCTGTTTGCTGGTGAGTACAAAACTTGCCAAAACACCACCTGATCACACTTTGCGGTAGCTTCAGCAAAGGTTAAGTGATGCAAACTTTTGACAACTACACCACCCTGTCACCAAGAGTTCTACACCAGCTGCTACATTCG
>CAYPDN010000537.1:0-2439 GCA_964409445.1 uncultured Granulosicoccaceae bacterium | reverse complement strand
GATGTATCCGTGCATGTGAACCCTGTATATGTGAACTCTGTATATGTGAACTCTGTATATGTGAACTCTGTATATGTGAACTCTGTATATGTGAACTCTGGGCATGCGAATCATGGAGCAACCTGGTTTAGCGATAGCATTGTCTATCGAATTTCGATTATGCTGATGCACACGGTGGCTAAAGAGCAATAGAGTAATTTATGGCTGACTCAATTGATTTAAATGCAGATCTCGGGGAGTCCTTCGGTGCCTGGAAAATGGGCTCGGACAACGAATTGCTCGATATAGTCACCAGTGCCAATGTCGCCTGTGGCTTTCATGCTGGTGATCCGTTGGTCATGACTGAGACTGTTCGCGCCTGTCTTGCCAAAGGTGTCAATATCGGTGCGCACCCGGGCTTTGATGACATTACGGGTTTTGGTCGCAGGCGAATGGAAAATCCGGAGGGTCCCAAAACAGCAGCTGCAATCGTTTATCAGATAGGTGCACTGCAGGCAGTGGCGCGTACGGAGAGTGCCACCGTTACCCATGTAAAGCTGCATGGAGCGCTGGCCAATATGGCCAGTGAAGATGACGCACTGGCGTCGCTTTGTTTAGGTGCTGTACAGAGTGTTGATGAGAACTTATCAATAGTTGCAATGGCTGCAACCAGTCTGCAGTCTCAGGCAGAACGGTTAAAGATGCCGCTGCTGCGCGAGGTATTTGCAGACCGCGCTTACAACGATGACGGTACTCTGGTTTCCCGAGGAACACCAGGCGCTGTCATACACGACCCGGTTTACGCTTCCGAGCGTGTATTAAAGATGATTGAAACCCACAGTGTCGAATCCATTAATGGCAAAGCCGTCAGCCTGGTGCCAGACACAATATGCGTACACGGTGACAACCCGGAAGCGGTGCGTATGGCTGATGAACTTCGATCAGGCCTGGAGAAAGCGGGAATTACAGTTAGTGGGTACTAATGTATTAGTGATTCTTTAGTGCGGTTGAGCTATGTGATGAACATCTCTGTGAGTCATGCCGGTCTTTTGAATCACGTGGTCAATGTGACGCTTAAGCAGCGCTTTATCTGTGTTGTCCAATTCGGTAAATTCAATTTGCACGAAATACTGTTTTTGAATTGAACTGTTCTTTTCTTCACCAGATGAAATAACACGGCTTGTCAGATGAATAGTTTGATCAGACGAAGGCAAGTGCATACTCAGATTCAGGTGAGTATCAACATCCAATGGAGTATTGTGCACGAAGCGCAGTCCACCGCAGCTCATCTTTACGATATGCGTAGGCTGTGGGCTGAGCGGAGCATTAGTCGCGCCGCAATCCAGACGCAGCGCCAGAGCATCTGATACGCGTGGATGTTTTCTTCTTTCGCTAAGAGCTACTACGTTGTTAGTCATTTTATTTTTCGAATTATTATGCAGGACCGAATTACTTCAGCGCTAAATCTATTTGCGTGCATTCAGTTAACCGATACAGGGTGTAAAAAGTCGGCGCTACTTGCTGTGATCAAGGTCACAATCTGCAGTTTGCACTCTATACCTTGTCATGACGAATAATCTATCTAATTCGTCATGACAAAAATGAGTATTCAGGTTAACGAAAATCCTGGAACTACTTCGTAAATCAGTGCAAACAACACCGCAGCAAGTGCCAATCGGTAAACCATAAAAATCCAGAATCCGACTCGTTTGACCAATGCCATCAGGACAGTGATCGCTACCAGTGCTGCGAAGAACGTCAGGACCGCAGCCCAGATTGCGTGACTCGGAATGCCACCGCCAATTTGAATTGCTTCAATAGCGGTGAATCCGCCCGCCGCGGCAATCGCCGGGATACCCAGCAAAAATGAAAACCGCGCTGCCTCTGTTCTTTCGAAACCGAGGAATCTGGCAGCGGTCATGGTGGCGCCGGAACGACTGGTGCCCGGGATTAATGCCAGAGACTGTGCGAGTCCAATAATGAGTGCCGGTGGCAGTGTCATGTTTTCCATTTTCTTGGTGCGTTTGCCTACGACGTCGGCCACCCACAATAAAATGCCGTAAAACACTGCAGTCCACGCTATTACCTTGGCAACAGCTACCGTGTCCTCACGTAGTGCGTCGAGAGTACCTGTCAGTTTCAGAGCGGCACCAAATACCAGAGCCGGAATAGTAGCCAGCGCAATGTACATCGCCATTCGCGAGTTGTCGGTAGTTTTGAAGCGCACCATGTCCCAGGTGCCTTTCAACAGGTTGAGCACATCGCGCCAAAAGTACACGATCACCGCAAACAGGGACCCGACATGCACCATGACATCTGTAATCACCCCTTGATCGGGCCAGTCAGTCATCACCGGAATTAGCGCCAGATGCCCGGACGAGGACACTGGCAGGAACTCTGTGAGTCCCTGAATAATGGCGATAACAATGATCTGTTCGATGCTCATGTAAAACTCGTATT
>CAYPDN010000536.1:0-2459 GCA_964409445.1 uncultured Granulosicoccaceae bacterium | reverse complement strand
TCGTAGATTTGCCGGAGCCGGACAAACCCATAACACAGAAAATTTCACCACGAGTGACTGTAAAGGAACAGTCAGCTATTCCAACCACGCAGGCAAACTCTTCAAGCACTTCAGGTTTGCTTAAGCCACGTTGCTCGATTGCTTGCATGGCTTCGACGGCACGATCGCCGAAAATTTTCCAGACGTTTTGCAGGATGATGACGTCTTCACTCACAAACCAGGCTCCTGATTATATTGAAGGGCAAACAGCTATCTGACCCCCATATAGACTAAATAAAGTTGTCACAAATTTAGGGGTAGATAAAACTAAGGTCAAATACAAAAAAGGGGAGCAATGAACATGCTCCCCTTAGTACAACAATCTATCTGCAGACAGACATTACTGCAGCCAGCTATCTACCACTGAACCGTTATCGGCAACCCATTTTGAAGCAAACTCTGCCGGGTCCTGTTTTTCTACAACCAGTGCATAAGTCATTGCAGATACCGTGCTGGTATCAAGCTTAACTTTTGACAACATTGCAGCGGCTTCAGGCTGATCAGTTTCAAGTGATGCTGCATAGTGGATGTGCAGATACGCAGTGTTCCAGGCAACTGCTGCATCCGACTTCTCTAACCACTCGGGATCATCAGTAGGCTGAATGACTTCCCATTTCCCTTCTTCATAAGCAGGCTCTTCTAAAATAACCAGCTCATGTAGTGAGAACATGTGGTGCGGTGTGTAGCAGAAGAAAACGATGTCTTTGTCTTGCGCGACAGCATTGTCTACTTCTGCAAGAGCCAGGGTTTCATCCATTTCTTTAAGGCTCATGGTCTCTGCATAGCCGTAAGACTTAGCGCGAATCTTTTCAACATTGGTTGATGCCCAGCCGGCAGCACCGATCCAGATTTCGCCTTTGCCATCACCGTCGGTGTCGAAATTCTTCGCCATATCAGGATCAGTGAGATCCGACAGAGCAGAGATGCCAGTGCGATCAGCAGTGCCTTTGGTGACGCACATTGCCTGATCACCAGCAACGCCATTCGGGTTCATTCGAACAGTTTGCTTGTCTTGTACGAACTTGTCGTTCAGATTAGTCTGGTTTGGCAGCCATACTTCCGGGTGTACATGCATAGCACCGGAATCCATAGCTTCGAATACAACAGGGTTGGTACCGTTCTGTAATTCGACTTCAAGGCCAAGGTTTTCTTCCATCGCCACTTTGAGTACGTGAGCGGTAGCAAGAACTGATGGCCAGTTAGGCACCCCGATAATCACGTCAGCTGCCTGGGCAACCGTATTGAATGAAAACAGGGTTCCGGCACAGGCCAAAGCGGTTAACTTGGGAAACTTCATAGCGGGTCCTCAGTATTAAGTTTTAAGAATTGAACCAATATGATCAGTTCTGTATACAGTTACTGACGTTACCAGTGTACTTGTATCAGCAGGTAATACCAAACAGACGACTACAAATAGTAAAAAAACAGCGCATAGCGATAACTTTCAGCCAAAGCCGTATCCCGGTGAATCCGATTGCAATGCTAGACTGCTGTGTCGTTCACAGATTCCGGAGAAAAACATTGAGCAAAGGAATACAAAAATGGGGAATTAATAACGATTATTCTCCACTGAGTGATGTGTTACTTGGCACGCCGGAATTCTTCCGCTGGGTGGATGCAGGGCCGTTAACTGCTCGTACACTCAACAACCTCGATAAGACCGGAGCCAAGTTTGACTTGCAGACGGCCATCTCGCAGCACACAGAGATGGTGTCTATTTACGAGGAGAATAATGTCACCTGTCACTACCTGGATTCTGACGAGGTATTGCATCGGAATTTTTTCGCTCGTGACAGCTCTGCAATGACTCCGTGGGGAGCGCTGATCTGCCATATGCAACTAAAAATGCGTCGCGCGGACTACGTTACGGCAATTCGTTTTTACCAGACCAATGATATTCCGATTTGGCAGTACGCTACCGCAGGGCATTTTGAAGGCGGAGACTTTGTCATTCTGGAACCAGGTAAAGTATTGATAGGATACTGTGGTGAACGATCAGAAAAAGCAGGTTCCGAACAGGTGGCAGATTTTGTTCGCGAGCAGGGGTGGGAAGCGGTAACTGCTCCCATCAGTCGCGAGTTCGTGCACATGGATGGGCTGGTTGTACCACTTGACCACAAATTACTGGTTGCCTGTGTTGATGCACTGGAACCGTGGCTGGTAGATCAAATTAAAGCCTGGGGTTTCGAGTTTGTCGACGTGCCGTATATTGAAGCAAAAAACCTTGGCGTTAATTTGGTCGCGCTGGGCAACGGTAAAGTGCTGTCAATGAAAGGCGCTACCGGACTCAACGAAAAAATTCGAGCTTTGGGTTTTGAAGTTTATGATCCGGACATGTCCATGTTCACTCTGGGTGGAGGTGGTGTGCATTGTTTGTGTCAGGCATTGCATCGTGAAGATGTTCAACATGCTTGATGTTA
>CAYPDN010000535.1:0-2464 GCA_964409445.1 uncultured Granulosicoccaceae bacterium | reverse complement strand
GTCTGTCCTAACTCGGTGAAGTCTCCCTTGCCGCCTTCGATTGTCCACAACATACTTGGTGACGTTTTTTGTGTGACATCGAGCGCGTAGTAGTCACGACCACCGCGTCTCATGCCACCGTACAGGTAGTAGTGATCGTTGGTGGCATCGACGTAGCCGTCATTGTTGGCGTCGTAAAACCAGTTTGAAAGATAGCCATCGAGACCATACAGTTTTTCAGAATAAGGCAGGTTCGCGTAGCTATGTTTGATATTACCCAATAGATTCCATGGAATAAAAGAGTATAAATCCTCGCCGGTCTTTGTTTCGACGGCGTGTAAATACCCTTCGTTTGTGCCGAAAAATACCACTGAGTCAAACGCATTGCCGTCCTGGCCGTAAGTCACCACATTCGGGTTAGCGTGCAGGGGATCACCGTACATTCGGCGATTCTCGGTGGTGTTGCCGTTCATGTTGCTGTCGCGCACATCAACACCGCTCACCCAACTCATAATCGAATCGTGGTCGTCTGTTGTCAGGGACAGGTTGTTGTCCGGCAACCCCAGTGTGGCAGCGTCAATATTTGCGGTGTTTACTCTGTTGTCTGCGCTTATTAGTATCTTTGTCCCATCCGGGTTGTTGGTTACAATGTTGCGATTGACCGCAGATTTAATTCTTGATGCTGCACCACCTCGGCCAACTTCTGCACCGTCTGGAACTGCTGACCACAGGCTTTGTGCATTATCAACAATTGCTCCGGTGGCAGGATCTATTGCCGAAATTCTTGGTGTTGAATAATCTTTGAGCTCACCATCGAACCAATAGCCTTTAAGATTGCCCGACCAAACTGCGTGGTTACTTGGTTCAAAGAGTGAGAGGTAGATATCATTACGATGCTCAAGCGGATTGGTTGCATCTATGGTTACAGTGGGTTGCGCCAGATTTGCGTTTGAAACACTTGCGCCTTCGAGAATTTGTGACAGTGAGTCTGCAAGTTCGCCCGCTGAGCTACTTTCGAAGTACTGACCCCGTCCGGCGGCTGCAATATCTCTGAGTGCCTGCAGCCTGACGTTAAAACCGATTGTGTGTGTTGTAACTGTACTGCCCGGTATGCCTGGTCGCTGGTCAACTGTTGCCAGATGCTCCGCTATTTCTACTGCGCAGGTATTTGATCCATTAGCATCGCAGGCTTTGCCAATTAAGCTCTCTGCCGCAGTGTGATCAACTCGTCCTGTGGATCCGCCGTCTGTCACCAGAATCTGAAAATTTGCCTGACACTCTGAATGGATCGGAGTTTGGTAGACCGGGTTGCCTGTGATGTGCTCATTTATGCAACTGAGGTCATCAAGGTTATCTTCGGTACAGGCAGATTCGCGGACTATCGTGCCGCCGGTGTAACTATCGGGGTGTGACAAGCGGGTAAGGTGCTCAGCGTTGTGTCTGAAGTGGCCCGGTACATTGGTTCTGGTTTTGCCGTACAGCACAGGCTCACCTCTGAAATACAGCGCAGACTCCAGCATCGCGCCGACTGTTGGTGTCCAGTAATCAATAGACAGATTATTGATTGTATCGAGAAGCTCGGCTCTGGCTATTTCAATTGGTGCCAGAGGATAGATGACGCGTCCACCACTATTTCTGTGGCTGAATCGAATTATCCCGACATTGACCCCGGTTGTATTGTTCAGCACGGTACTCATGGCTTCCTGCAATCTTTGCAGTCGTGTACCTGTATGACCATTATCAATTCTACCCATCGAAAGCGATGCATCCAGAACCAGCATTACGTTGGGGTAGTTGGGATTCGGTGGTACGATGCCGCCGGCAAGGGGGGCTGGCACGTAAGGTACGACGCCCGATGTATTGTAAATATCGATATCATCAGCCTGTAGGCTGAAAGGCGCTGTCATGGTAAGCAGGCATGCTGCAACTGCGTTGTTGTTTATTGCGTTCAGGTACGTCAGTAAACTTTTTGGCTGGCCCATAAGTTTGATCCGCGGCTATTGTTCGGCGATGTATCGGCCGAAGAAACCCCGTCTAAATGGTGAGTCAATACACAAACTTGTGCCGTGTATTTGTTATGCGACGCTGGTTTTACTGTGCAAAGTTTCGCCTTGGTTAACTCATGGTTTTTTGACGCTGGTAACAAGATGATGTGAACTTTCCAGGGGTCGAGCTTGTTAGATGCCGTTAATCAACTTGGAAGTTCCTGCACTTCTGACGACCACTGATATTCTGTTCAGCTAACGTTCTGTTAAGGCCGGATGCAGATACGTTTGAGAACAGAGTATTCTCAAAAACGTGCACGGTTGTGGGCAGCCATAAAATCAATATCCGGTCCCGCTGGAACTATTCGTGACGGGTTTACTGACTCGTGACTTGCGTAGTAGTGGTCTTTTATGTGCTGCATATTTACTGTAGCTGCAACACCGGGTTGCTGATACAGGTCGCGTACATAACCCGATAAATTCGGATAGTCTGCTATGCG
>CAYPDN010000534.1:0-2465 GCA_964409445.1 uncultured Granulosicoccaceae bacterium | reverse complement strand
TATTCGGTTCAAGCCGTTTGTAATAGTTGTCCGAAATTTGGTCTGGCACCACAGACCCGTTTTACAAGCAAAATTCTATGCCACCTTAATTTTCGTGATTATCCCCGGAATATCGATGAAGTAACGGTTGCCGCATCAAGAACCTGACACAACCACCCTCCATCGCAACACAAACCGCCAACAGGCTGGCTGGTTTGCTGACACCGCCAGGCACAGGCATCAGGCTCGGCAATCTGCGTAGCCACCATTGCGACAGCGCCGTCAGCAAAGTACCCTTGGGGGTCAAAGTTCCAACTTAATTCCTGAGTAATCTGACATGCTGATTCTGGTTTCTCCCGCAAAGACACTCGACTTCGAAACACCCCCACTGGTTGAGGACAACACCCAGCCGCTGTTCCTCGACGACTCGCAGGAACTGATAGATCAGTTGAAAAAGCTGCCACCTGCGAAAGTAGGCAAGCTGATGAATATCAGCGACAAATTGGCCAAACTGAATGCCGAACGCTTCAAAGAATGGAAGCAGCCACTGACACCGGCAGATGCAAAGCAAAGCCTGTTTGCCTTTCAGGGTGATGTTTACACCGGGTTAAATGCTGCAACCATGAAAAAAAACGACGTCAAATTTGCGCAAAAGCACCTGCGTATACTGAGTGGCTTGTACGGAGTTCTGCGGCCGCTCGACCTGATGCTGCCCTATCGGCTTGAGATGGGCACCAAGTTCGTTAACAAGCGCGGTCAAAATCTATATCACTTCTGGGGTGACAGTGTCACCGACGTACTCAACGCAGAACTCGACAATATGAAAAAACCTTACGTTGTGAATCTCGCATCCAACGAATACTTCAAAGTGGTCAATAAAAATAAACTTACCGTAAATACAATCAGCCCGGTGTTTAAAGACAAAAAGAACGGTGAATACAAGCTTATTTCCTTCTTTGCCAAAAAAGCCCGCGGTATGATGTCTCGCTACATCATTGACAACCGAATACTTAAACCCGCTGACTTGCAGGACTTCGACACTGCCGGCTACAAATACAACAAAAAAATGTCGACAGAACTCGAACCTGTTTTTACGCGCGACAAAGCAGCCTGACGGGAAATGCAAAACCCGATACTGCGACCTGCTGAAAAAGAGCATCAGCACGGTGACTTCAGCGCAGAGGAAGTCGCACTGGCAAACCGTAATAACGGAACGCTGCTGGAGACACTCCAGCACGACATCACACCGATCGGCTCACATTACCTGCTGAATCATTTTGATGTGCCATTCGTACAAAATGCAGATGACTGGCAGCTGTCACTCACAGGCCAGGTAGATCGACCGAAAACACTGACTCTGACTGAAATAGCAGAACTTGCACAGCATCGAAACATCGCACGCACACAACGAGTCACGCTCGAGTGTGCTGGTAACGGACGTGCCAACCTTGATCCACGCTGGCCCAGCCAACCCTGGCAGGTAGAGGCCGTTGGCACATCCGACTGGTACGGCATGCCATTGAAATACTTACTTGAACAAACAGAGATTAAAAGCAGCGCCACTGAAGTGGTCTTCCATGGTGCAGACCAGGGCATAGACAACGGCAGCGTTCATCACTTTGCCCGCAGCCTTAGCGTGGCAGACGCAATGCACGATGACGTTATGCTGGTATGGCAGATGAACGGACTACCACTGCTCCCACAACACGGGTTTCCACTGCGACTGATTGTTCCCGGGTGGTATGGCATGGCAAGCGTAAAATGGTTAAATAAAATTGACGTTATCGATCATGCTTTTAACGGCCACCAGCAGGTCGGCACTTATGTCTACCGCAGTGATGACAATGACCCAGGGACACCGGTCACTTCAATCAGGGTTAAATCACTAATGGTACCGCCCGGTATTCCTGATTGGAGTTCACGCAAAAGGCTGATCAAACCGGGACCAGTCACACTAACGGGCCGTGCATGGTCTGGCAACGGTACACCAATAACCAGAGTTGAGTGGAGTTGCGATGGCGACTGGCAGGATGCTGCACTTGAACCTGACGCAGATAAATATGCGTGGAGTAAGTGGACGGCCCGGTGGCATGCAACTGAAGGCCATCATACACTTTGTTGTCGCGCCACCGATGCAAACGGTGACATGCAGCCACTTCAACCTCCATGGGATAAAGCGGGCTTTGGCAACAACGCGATACACACACTCGACGTCTGGTGCGCTGAGTTCTAAGAGTTATAATTTTTGAATTCCGGATGACCCTGGTCTCTCGTTTTTAATTTCACTGGCAGATCGCAAAAGTTTTGAATACAAGCAATCAAATGAATGGCGCAGAAAGTCTGGTTCACACGTTGATCGACAGCGGCATTGAAGTCTGCTTTTCAAACCCGGGCACATCAGAGATGCATTTTGTCGCAGCGCTGGATAAAGTCGCCGGAATGAAGTGTGTACTGGGGTTGTTTGAAGGTGTCGTCACAGGTGCTGC
>CAYPDN010000533.1:0-2468 GCA_964409445.1 uncultured Granulosicoccaceae bacterium | reverse complement strand
CCGCTCTGGTTATCGCCTGTGGGGCTCTGGCAAAAGAAATAACGACCCTGATTGATATCAATCAATGGTCGCATATGCGGGTGCAATGTGTGCCCGCGAAAATTCACAATACGCCTGAACAAATCCCCGATGCGGTCCGCACCCTGATCCATAAGGCTCGCGACAAATACGCGCATATATACATCGCATTTGCCGACTGTGGCACTGGCGGATTGCTCGACACAGTAATACGGGAAGAAAATGTCGAGAGACTACCTGGTGCTCACTGTTATGAATTTTTTGCCGGCAGCGAAGCGTTCAGTGAAATATCGGACGACGAGCTCGGCACTTTTTATTTAACCGACTTTCTCGCACGCCACTTTGATCGAATCATCATTGAAGAACTCGGCATAGCGAAGCACCCCGAGTTACGCGACATGTATTTTGGTAACTATAAAAAACTTATCTACCTGGCGCAGACAGACAACCCTGAACTGATGCAAATGGCGCAGGATGCAGCATCTAAATTAAACCTTGAATACGAGTACCGACGCACCGACTACGGTGACCTGGAAAAAGGTTTAAATCAGTTCAACGAAAGTGTCATAAGATGGCAATAGCCTGGGGGTCTGCGCGGCAGACGTTCGGCTATTGCAACGCGCCCTGGCGGTGCGCAGACTCCTAACCAAATTAAAGACACAAATTGCAGACAACAAGGGCGAGCAAGGCCAATGGCAAAACTAACCACCATTTACTGGCGCGATATACCAGCCCAGGTTACCGCTAAGGCGGGTCGCAAAACCGCCAAAATTCAGCTGTCTGACCGCTTTCAGGAAGCCATAGATGCAGCCGCAATGCGTGCCGGCAAAGGCAGCACAGATGAGTACCTTGAAGACTGGCGCCGCGAACAGACCAATTGCTCCGACGACCTTGATATGGAAGTCAAAAATGCCGCCAAAATACTGGAAGACAGTTTTGACCTTAAAGCCCTGCAAGCCATTGTTAAAAACAAGGGCAACGCAGATGCTGCCCCTGAAGATAAACAGGAAGATTAATAGCCTTGTACAAGGTAAGACTGTGGTCGGTTAAACAATCACGGCTACTCGAGGCTTTCTACAAAGGCTTCGAAAAAATTATCGTCAAGTTGCATCCGCTGTGGAAGCTTATCGGTTACGAGCGGCTTGAAAAACCTTTCGCTGTCACTGAAAAAGTTGTAAAGGGATTTCTGTTCGATTGTCAGATGTGTGGTCAGTGCGCATTGAGCTCAACTGGTATGTCATGCCCGATGAACTGCCCGAAGAGTTTGCGTAACGGTCCCTGTGGTGGAGTTAGAAGCAATGGCAACTGCGAGATCAAGCCGGATATGGCCTGTGTCTGGGTCGAGGCATGGCAAGGCAGCTCTCGCATGAAAGAAGACAATGTGCATGTTGTGCAGTTTGCAGTGAACTACAAATTGCAGGGTCGCTCTTCATGGCTGGCTGTTGCACGAGAAAAAAACTCCTCTGACTCCAGTAGCGCGGATACCTAATGGAACAGCGAAACGTCGATCTGTCGCCTGCAGAGCTGCTGCCTATCCTTCCAGGTCATAACTCACCTGGCAGATTTGAACGTGTGCTGCGTGCAGGCAAGTTTGCTGTAACTACCGAGCTCGCGCCCCCGGATTCTGCAGATCCGGCACAGGTATATGAACGCGCCAGTATGTTTGACGGCTATGTAGATGCGATTAACGCAACTGACGGCAGCGGCGCACATTGTCATATGTCGAGTGTGGCTGTGTGCGGCTTGCTTACCCGCGCTGGCTATTCTCCGATTATGCAGATTTCCTGTCGTGACAAAAACCGCATCGCAGTACAGGGCGACATACTCGGCGCATCTGCGATGGGAGTTTCAAACATACTTTGCCTCACAGGTGACGGTGTTGAGTCAGGTGATCACCCGCAGGCAAAATCCGTGTTTGATCTCGACTGTATGTCGCTGTTACAGATCGGTAGAAAAATGCGGGATGAATCGACCTTTGAAAGTGGACGCAAACTGGATCACGCACCCGCGGTGTTTTTGGGTGCCGCCGCCAATCCGTTCGCCCCACCTTATGAATTCCGTGCCGACAGACTGGCAAAAAAAGTAGCTGCCGGCGCTCAGTTTATACAAACACAATATTGCTACGACATTGATCTTTTAAAAAACTACATGCAACGAGTTCGTGATCTGGGGCTTACTGAAAAGGTTTTTATCCTGATTGGCGTCGGTCCGTTAGCTTCGGCAAAAACTGCAACCTGGATTCGCAACAACGTACCGGGCGTACACATTCCCGACGATGTAATTAAGCGGCTCGCAGGAGCTGACAACCAGAAAGCCGAGGGAGTTCAACTTTGCATTGACATAATTCAACAGGTAAGCGAAATCGAGGGGGTCTCGGGCTGTCACATTATGGCATACCGACAAGAACATTCAGTGCCGGAAATAGTAGAGCGATCCGGCATCCTGTCGCG
>CAYPDN010000532.1:0-2471 GCA_964409445.1 uncultured Granulosicoccaceae bacterium | reverse complement strand
CCAAAAAGAGTCTTTATCGAATCCGGCGGTGGGAGAATTTGTAGAATGGATTCTTTCGCAATGAAGTAAAGTGCATTTACAATGTCGTTGCCAGTTTTTTCAAATATACCAGTAACGCAAGCACCAATTAACCAGGAATCAGAGATAGTATGTCTACAGCCCCTCCGTTTAGCAAAGAAGAATACAGTGACAGACTCAGGCGTGTTCGTAGTGCAATGCTTGAAAATGACTTTGATTTACTATTAATAGGTGATCCATCTAACATCAACTGGCTGACCGGTTACGATGCCTGGTCCTTTTATACTCCCCAGATTATGGTTCTGGGCAGCGATATCGATCCCGTCTGGCTTGGGCGTGAAATGGACGCGGGGGCTGCGAACTTTACGACTTATCTCAGTGATGAACAGTTGGTGCCTTTTCCTGAAAGTTACGTGCAACAGAAAAATTGCCACCCTGCGCAGTTTATGGCCGACTGGATGGCATCCCGGGGTTTTAATGGTCGACGCATTGGCTATGAATCAGATAGCTACTATCTGACTCCTGCAGCGATTGATCACCTGCAACAATCACTATCAAAAAGTCAATGGATCGATTGCGAACTTTTGGTTAACTGGCAGCGTCTGGTAAAAAGCGCATCGGAGATCGAGATGCTGAGACAAGCGGCTGCCATCGCAGGGATTGCGATGCAAACGGCCTATGATGCTGTTAAACCCGGTGTCAGACAAAATGACCTGATGGCAGAGGTGATTGCCGCACAGATTCGTGGAACGCCCGAGTACGGGGGTGATATGACTGCACTGCACCCATTGGTGTTAGCCGGTGAATCTGCGTCTACTGCACATCCGCTATGGACTGATGCTGCGTTCGAAAATAATCAGACAGTAGCGTTTGAACTGGGTGGTTGCCGCAAAAGATACAATGCCGGTCTGGCACGTACAGTACATCTCGGTAAGGCCCCACAAAAATTGGTATCTACTGCGAAGGCGGTAAATGAGGGAATGGAAGCGGTGCTCGATAGTATGAAAGCCGGTGTGCAGTGTAGCGATGTTCATGCAGCATGGCAGCGTGTGTTGGATCAATACGGTCTTGAGAAAAAAAGCCGCATTGGCTATTCGATTGGTGTCGGTTACTCACCGGATTGGGGCGAGCATACAATAAGCTTCAGGCCTGATGATCATCATCTGCTACCGGAAAATGCAGTGGTGCATATCATTCTGGGAATGTGGATGGATGGCTGGGGAATGGAACTTAGTGAAACAATTCATGTACGCGAACGCGACGCCGTTTGTCTGACTAACTTTCCGCGAGAGGTAGCGTTACTATAAGCGCCTGAGCTGTCTTTGCCATGTACCACATCATGCGCTGAGATGTTGTGCAAGCAGTTTCATAAACTCAAGGCCTTTAGCAACCTCGCCAACTTCGATGTATTCATCTGGCTTGTGCGCGCGGCTAATGCTGCCGGGACCATATAAAACGGTTGAATAACCCGCATCACTAAAATAACCGGCATCGCTGCCAAACGATACAACATCGCGACTGTTGGTACCGGTAAGCTGGCTAATTAGTTCAGCGGCATAATCAGCATTGCTGTCATCCAGTGGTGGTACCGGCGCTTCTGTGATTATTTTTATGTTTGATTCAGGGTGAGTTTTTTGCATGGCGGGTAGTAGTTGTTCTTTGGCATAGGTTTCAATTTCGGCAATTATTTTTCCGCCATCCTGACCCGGCATCTGACGCAACTCCCAGTTGAAATTACACCATCCGGCTGTGGCATTGCGTGCCATGCCACCTTCGATTGTGCCAATGTTAAACGTTGCGTAGGGCGGGTCGAACTTTGTATTGGTTTGAGGGTTAGCTGCGAATCGATCACCAATCTCTTCAATTTTACTGATCAGTTTGGTGGCAATTGAAATTGCGTTAACACCTTCGACCGGGTTGCACGAATGCACCGCATGACCGGTTATTTCAGTGCGCATTTCAAAACCGCCTTTATGGCCGGTGATCAGTTGACCCTCGGTGGGTTCGCCGACAATTACAGCTTCTGGATGGAAGCTCATCCGAGACATGCTTTCAAGCAGCACCGGCATACCAAAGCCACCGATCTCTTCATCGAATGTAAATGCAATGTGGATCGGTTTTTTTAGCTCAGCTGTTTGCCATTCGGGAACAGCTGCCAGAACGCAGGCAAGGTATCCCTTCATATCAACTGAACCGCGCCCGTAAAGTCGGTTGTTTTTACGGGTAAGTGTAAAAGGATCTGTTGACCATTGCTGCCCTTGCACTGGCACAACGTCTGTGTGACCGTTCAACACAACGCCACCATCGATCTCCGGGCCGATGGTGGCGAACAGGTTCGCACGTGCCCGCGCTTCATCAAAGCTTAGATGGCTTTGCACACCGTATTTTGCAAGGTAGCTTTCTATGTAGCCAATGATCCCGTGCGTGGGTCTGCCGGGCAGGCTTTCAAAGCT
>CAYPDN010000531.1:0-2471 GCA_964409445.1 uncultured Granulosicoccaceae bacterium | reverse complement strand
AGTACCGGCGGGTCTTTGACAATCGCCCTTGCAAGCGATAATCGTTGTCGTTGCCCGCCAGATAATTTTACGCCACGCTCCCCGACCATTGTATCCATACCATCCGGCAACGCATCTATAAAATTGAGCGCTTGCGCGGCACGAGCTGCCGCAATCATTTGCTCATCGGTACATGCTGTATTGCCATAGCGGATGTTGTCACCAATTGTGCCGTCAAACATAAAAACATCCTGACCGACAAACCCGATCTGCGACCTCAGTTCTAACAAACTCAGAGCATTAATATTGATGCCATCGAGTGTAATTGTGCCACTATTTGATTCATAGAAACGCAGCAGCAATTTTGCAACGGTTGATTTACCAGATCCGGTAACACCGACCAGAGCTGTTGTTTTACCCGCTGGCACCACCAGACTAAAATCACTTAACCCTGCATTAGAGCCTGTAAATCTAAACTGTACTGCTTTGAACTCAATTTCACCGGCTACAGGTCTGGCCAACAGTTGATCGCCTGAATCAATAACTTCTACCGGTGCTTCAAGCACACCGAATATTCTTCGGGTACTTGCCATAGCCCGCTCAAACAGATCAATAGTTTTGGCAAGATCAGTTAAAGGCCATAGCAGCCGTTGAGTTAAGAATACCAGTACTCCATAAGCACCGACGTTGAGGTTCCCTTTCAGAGCCTGCAATCCACCATAAACAAAGGTAAACAAAAAACCTGCAAGGATGGCCATTCGTATTACCGGGATAAAGGCAGAACTCACAGCAATGGCACGACTGTTAGCTTCTACATAGTCTTCACTGGCAGCAGCCAGTGCTTCAGCCTCACGCGCCTCCGCGGTAAAAGATTTGATTGTCGCAATGCCACCAATGTTATTGGCGAGGCGTGAAGCAATATTACCTACCTGAAGCCGAACATTTGCGTAAAGCGGTGTTGCACGCCGCAAAAAATAAAACGCTCCCCAGATAATAACCGGAATCGGGGTAATTGCCAGCAGTGCGATAACTGGAGAGAGATAGAAAAATACGCCACCCACCAGAACAACGGTAACAACAGTTTGAATGATGTCATTTGCCCCACCATCGAGAAATCGCTCGAGCTGGTTAACATCATCATTCAAAATTGAGATCAGTTCACCGGAACTATGATTTTCAAAGTACACCATGCCCTGACTTTGCATGTGCACATAGGCATCCTGACGCAACTCCGCCTGCAGTCGCTGAGACAAATTACGCCATAGAACAAGATAGAAGTATTCAAACAATGACTCTCCCGCCCAGACAAAGAATGTCAGCACGGCAAGCAACATGATCTGTGACTCAGGTGCTTCGAAACCAAGCTTTGCCACAAAGCTGCTTTCACGACTCACCACAACATCAATCGCGATGCCGATAAGAATCTCCGGCATCACATCAAATATTTTGTTGATAATCGAACAACAGATTGCAAGAATTATCTTTTTTCTGTGTCCGGTCGCGTAGCGCAGAAGCTTAAGCAATGCTGCAAAACTGGATAACCCTGCTTCGTTTTGGGCAGTGTTTGAAATCTCGTTCAATACAGCTTCAAACGTTCAATAACAGGTGTTCACGTTCCCACGGGCTGATAACACGCAGGAATTCACGATACTCTTCACGCTTAATGGACAAATACACCTGGCTAAAAGCGTCACCCAGTAAGTTCGTCATCTTTGTATCTGCCTCGAAAAGATCAAGCGCTTCAATGACTCCCGTTGGCAGCGAGCGCGGCAACTCATAAGCTTCAGTGTCTATTGAATCACGAGGAGTCAGTTTTTCGGTCATACCAACGTAGCCACAGGCAAGGCACGCTGCAATTGCAAGATACGGGTTGGCATCCATACCACCTACCCGGTTTTCTACTCGCCTCGCCTGCGGGGCTGAAACTGGTACGCGAATTCCTGTTGAGCGATTATCTATACCCCACTCAAGATTAATCGGTGCAGAGGCATCCGGCACCAGTCGACGATAGCTGTTCACATAAGGCGCGAGCATACAGACCACAGAGTTCATTAATGACTGCTGGCCACCAATAAAGTTATAGAACAACTCACTTGGTTGATCTTTATCTGCATTGAACAGATTTTCACCAGTTTTAAAATCAACTACACTCTGATGCAAATGCATGGCACTGCCGGGCTGTTCTTCCATGGGCTTAGCCATAAAAGTAGCGTAGCAATCGTGGCGCAGAGCCGCTTCACGAATGGTACGCTTAAACATAAAAACCTGATCAGCCAGTTCGATTGGATCGCCGTGATTTAGATTAATCTCAAGCTGACCGGCACCGCCTTCCTGCATTAGCGTATCAATTTCCAAGCCCTGCGCCTCGGCAAAGTCATAGATATCGTCGACGACTTTTTCGTATTCATCAACACCGCTTATACTGTATGCCTGCCGGCTCACACCCCGTCTGCCGCTGCGTCCCACCGGTGGCACTACGGGATCATCAGGGT
>CAYPDN010000530.1:0-2477 GCA_964409445.1 uncultured Granulosicoccaceae bacterium | reverse complement strand
CTTATAACAAAGACAACCAGGAAGACAAAGAACCACTGTTCGATACCATTGATACGTTAATGGGTTGCCTGCGCGCATTTGCAGATATGATTCCGGCAATTGAGCCTAAGACACAAAATATGCGTGATGCAGCACTAAAAGGCTTTGCTACTGCCACTGATCTTGCTGACTATCTGGTCAAGCGTGGTATGGCGTTTAGAGATAGCCATGAAGTAGTAGGGCGAGCAGTGGCATACGGCATAGAGCAGGGTCGAGACCTAAGTGAGATGTCCCTTGCGGAATTACAAGGCTTTAGTGGTGTTATAGGACAAGATGTGTTTGAAGTTTTAACACTGGAAGGTTCTGTCGCTGCCAGAAACCATTTGGGTGGTACCGCACCTGCGCAGGTACGCGCAGCGATTGCTGATGCACGTAAGCTACCCGGCAACACTGATTAGTCATTAGCCAGATATCTGGTGCCGATAGTTGCAATTAACGACGCAACACCACCAAAGACCAAACCCCAAAATGCCGCACCAATGCCGAACAGGCTTATACCTGAAGCCGTCATTAAAAATGTAATCAATGCAGGTTCGCGTTGTTTGACCTCTGACAACGCGGTTGCAAGGCTGCTGGCAATTGTCGTAAATAGAGCAAGGCCTGCAATGGTCAGGATTAACTCTTTGGGTACGGCTGCTAATAGTGCCGCTACAGTGGCACCGAATATTCCTAACAGCAAATAGAAAACCCCGGCGACCACACTTGCGGTGTAACGTCGCGCAGGATCAGGTCCGGCATTTTCTCCCATGCAAATAGCAGCTGTAATCGCTGCCATGTTAAGACCGAAACAACCAAAGGGAGCTAGTAAAAGTGTTGTCACTCCAGTGGTTGTAATAACCGGTGAAACAGGTGTGTTGTAACCTGCTGTGCGCAGCGTTGCAATGCCGGGAATATTTTGCGCTGTCATTGTTACTACAAATAGTGGCACACCTACACTGAGCAGAGTAGCCAGATTAAAACCCGGAACAACCAACACCGGCTGAGTCAACGACAGAGTGACTGCATTGAATTCAAAACCACTGAACCATGCGACAAATACACCGCTAACTAATGCACCTATCACTGCGTAGTTTGGCACTGCAAGCTTTAGCAGCAAATACGCAACGAACATAGCCAGACATAAAATCAGTTCAGTCTGCATAGAGTCAAAGACGTTTAGGCCGAATTGTACGAGAATACCTGCGAGCATCGCAGCGGTGAGTGAGACCGGGATACGATCCATGATCTTTTCGAACCAGCCGGTAACACCTGAGATAATGATCAATAAAGCTGAAAACATAAACGCTGTAGTTAACTGCGAAAGACTGGCAGTGGTGGCGCTGGTGGCAAGCAGTGCGGCACCTGATGTAGACCATGCAGTGAGTATTGGTGCTTTGTAGTAAAGCGATAGGATAATTGTACTGGCACCCATGCCAATACCCAGTGCACCGATCCATGAATTGACCTGTGCGCTATTGGCACCGACCACTTCTGCCGCCTGGAAGACTATGGCAACTGAACTGATATAACCCACCATCACTGCAATAAAGCCTGCGACAAAAGCGGGTGGCGAGAGATCTTTAAGGAAGGCGGTTGCTTGTCGCATACGGCAAGTCTGCTTAAGCTGAAGTGAATGCAGACTTAGTGTAACAGGGTGGTGTGCCGCTGCGTGCGACGAATACTCAAGCTTCAGATGATATCTTGTCTGAGACTTCGTCGTCCCCCTGCCACTGAATTCTGTTTAAGCCGTTAAGTGCGGCAACACGGTAAGCTTCTGCCATTGTTGGGTAGTTAAACGTATTCTCGGTGAAGTAGGTAACGCGATTACCTTTACCCGGTTGTCGCATGATTGCCTGACCGATATGGATGATCTCTGAAGACTGATAACCGAAACAATGGATACCGAGTATCTCAAGCGTTTGGGTATTAAATAGAATTTTCAGCATACCGGTGGTTTGACCGGTAATTTGCGCACGTGCAATGGAGCGAAACAGTGAGCGTCCGACTTCGTAGGGGATTTTTTGATCAGTCAGTTCGGCTTCTGTCAGACCAATCGAGCTGATTTCCGGGTCGGTGTAGATTCCCGTTGGAATGTCGGTGAGTAGTTGAGTGTCGCTATGACCTTCGGCAATGTGAGTGCCTGCAAAGCGGCCCTGATCGTAGCCGGCACTGGCGAGGCCGGGTGCACCCACAACGTCTCCTACAGCGTAAATGTGTGGTACTTCCGAACGGAAGTACTCGTCTACGACTATTTGCTTTCGATTGTTTGGTTCAAGCCCGGCATTGGCGAGCGTGAGCTTGTCAGTGGCACCGGAGCGACCGTTAGCCCAAAGCAATACATCGGCTTTAAAGCGCTTGCCGCTCTCTGTGGTCATCAGAACCGATTTATTGTCTGTAGTGACTGCCTGGAAGGTTTCGTTGTTTCTGACAGTGACGCCAATTTCCCTGAAGTGATAGCC
>CAYPDN010000529.1:0-2481 GCA_964409445.1 uncultured Granulosicoccaceae bacterium | reverse complement strand
AGTCGCCGGTCTCTCCGCCGTTATTTTGATTATAGTTACCTGCCTTAAAGTAGAACCAGTCGTCGTCGTATTCACTGCTCCAGGCAATAGATTTAGATTTAAAAGTGCCGTCTTCTTTGGTCACAGTTACAACCATAGCGCGACCGCTAACATCAACTTCATAAGACCACTTTTCTCCCAATGCGATACCATCAGCCGGATCGCTCGCATTAGTATCACGACTACCAAAGAGTTCATAGTAATGCTCAACCTTAGAATCTTCATAGCTAAAATACACAGAGCCTTTAGTGTTGCCAGGTAATTTACGATAGTAAATTTTGAAAGGCTCATCCTCCGACCCATGTATTTGACCGACGATAACACGACCCAACATATAGTCGTTGCCGTCTGAGTAAGTTGTTGAAACCGCATCTACGGCCACGGTAACTTTCATGTTGCCATCGACACCTCCGGCAGATTGCTGATCCGATAAAGGTGCTGTTGAAATAACCCAGTTATTACCGAGCGACTTCGTTCCTATACTGTCATCTGTGCCTCGCAGCATTTCGCGAAGTTCCGAGCGAGCATACTTTGTCGATTTACTGGTTCTCTCACCGCGATTTACACATTCAAAGACCATCGCACCCGTAGTTTCATCGGTGTAAAACTCGTTTGGCACAACCGCGGGCGGATACGCTTCACTGGCATCGGGATAGGTAATCTTCCAGTGAGTTAAATCAAAGTTTTCTGCAGGTGAGTTAAAGGAGCTGGTACTCCCCGAGTAAAGCGTACCGTTTGTACCCTCGTCGAGAGGTGATACATTTTGCACATCAGAACCACCGGTAATAGCAGCCGAACATTCACCACCAACACCACTACTGGTATCTTCACTACCAGAGACTGGCAACCATTGTACTTCGACTTCTATAATAGAATTCCATTCGTTTATAGAATTACCTAACCCTATGTAGCGCAAATAGCGCGCATTGGTTTCAGGAATCGAGAACACGCGCTCGCCGTTAGAGACAATATTCGCTCGACGGGTTGACCAGGTTACGCCATCAACGCTTGATTGAATATCGAAACAGGTGTTACGTTCGTCGTTTTTTAAAAAGAAAATATCCAGTGTATTTACTACACGCTCTGCACCAAGATCCAGCTGCAACCAAACGTCACTGCGTCCTTCTGCTGACCAGCGTGAACCATCTTCTGTAAGCTCATCAACAACGTTACCCGGCGGATTGGAATCCTGATAGTGGCTGGCATCTACTGAAGCAATGTCGTAGGTTATTGCCTGCTCAGGAATCGAAGAATTATTTTCTGGTTCTACCTGCAGTTCTGGCTGTGGAACCGGAAGCGATTCGGGAAGTGGTTCAGACTCAGCCACTGGCTCAGATTCGGGAGCAGCCACTGGTTCAACAACCAACTCTGAAACAACCGCAGACTCTGATTCCTGCTCTGGCAATGGATTAGTTTCAATATCTGCCGCAGATTGAATTCCCTGATTAGTCTGCGATTCAGGCGACGGCGTAACCTCGGTTTCAGGGAGTGGAGAGACATCGGGTGATGACACAACCTCCGGCGCAGGTGCGGAGGCAACTGAATCGGCTAGCTCTTCCAATACTGTCGAATCACCACTACAAGCAGATAGTGTCATCACCATCGCTACGGTAGCTATTTGAAAACTGCCAGTTAATTTCATACTTACTCACGTTACTTCGGGTCGAGAATACGCCAGCCTGAACTGACTTCCGGCGGTAAAGCTCTACACCAGACCAGCTTGAAGAATTTTTCCGACAGGGTATCGACCATAAAATCCTTTTCTGAAGTATCCAACAAACTAATTTCCTCAAATGTTTGAGTAAAAACAAATTTATCCGAGTTTTAAAAAGCATAGAGTGCCCATTCACGGTCAACTCACAAGGACCTTACAAGTAGTCGTACATTTGGAGTTGGATGCTCTCGCAGAACTTCTGAACTTTAAATCAACAGCCGCTATAAAGCGTGCTATTTTACAAAGCGTAGCGGTTTCGTGATTTAACTTCAGCAGCAGCTAAAAAGCTCAATCCAGATCATCCAGATCCGTGCTTGAAAGCAGCGTATTAAAGAACGGCGCATAGGTCAGCACCGGGCCTTGTTGCACACCGAGACGATTAAATGCGTCCACGACCCTGTCAAGTCGATGATGGTCATCCGGCGCTTCAGACAGGCTGCGCAGGGTTGAAAGTAGTTCGTCGATGCTCGCGGGATCCATGTTAGTTTCGAGCATGCGAATGGTGGTCTCGACCTGCTCTGCTGTAATAGTGGATTTTCGGTTATCTGCACCCAGCTTGCCGAAGTCCTCTTCCCTGATACGCTCTTTAACTGCGCGCACAAAAGCTGTAAACGTCACTGCATCCGGCAGATCGACGAACAATTTGATCAACGCTTCGCGATTTACCTCACTGACAAAATACATCATTGAGCCATCCACAACTGGCTCAGGGGACAACACCGACAGCA
>CAYPDN010000528.1:0-2498 GCA_964409445.1 uncultured Granulosicoccaceae bacterium | reverse complement strand
AACGAATATTGGCCGGATTTATCACATATCCTGACTCTCGGCTTGTTGTAAAAGAGGCGTAACACCTCACTGAATTCGAGATTATTGTTACGAATTCAATTCAAAATCGTCCTGATAATCAATTCAGGACGGTTGCTTAAGGCAATAATCACGTGTATTCTTTGGTTAGTACGGAGTGGAAAGGAATGCACATGGAGGAAAGCATGCTTGCCGACCAGCTATTATTTGCAGGAGCATTGTTCGTATTGAGTCTGGCCGTGGGTCAGTTGTTGGTTAAACGCAGAAAGCTCGAGAACAAAATACTCACTGCACTGTTCGCCGTTACTTTTGTATGGATCAGCCACGGCATTGGTTACCGGTACGGATTACTCGACCGAATGCCTCACCTAAACAAGGTCTATCTTCCCCTGCTCTGTGTTACCGGCTCAATGTGGTACACCTATGTGCGTTGTCTGCACGAGCAACCTGGCAAATACGGGTACAACTTTAAATATTTGCTAATGCCCTTTGTGTGCTTCCTGTTATCTGTACCATTTTACCTGCAAAGTGCACAGTACAAACGCATCTACATTGAGACCGATTTGGCTGACTGGCCGTCTGTATTCATGTACGCGGCCACCAGAGTAGCGGAATTGACCATTCTGTGGTTTTTCGTAAAAACATCTCTCTACCTAATGCGTCTTCCCGAGAACAAGAAGCCCGCCCAGAGATTCGGTGTTTCTCGAATTCTGTACTTTCTGTCTATCACGGCCGCGATTGCCACAGTGACGCGCATTTTCGGTTCAATCATCGGCGACAAGACTATCAGTGTATTGTATCCGTGCCTGGTTTCTATAGCCGTGTTTGCGGTTATGCATTTTATAAGTTACAGAAACCCGGTTGTTCTTGGCCTCTCGGCCGCAGGTCGTACAGCTACAGTTAAAGCTGGTTCAAGCACAGACATGGAGTCCCTGCAGCAGAAACTACAAGACAACAAATGGTACCTAGATCCGAACCTTAAGGTGCAGACTCTGGCTCGACGTGTCGGTATGCCAGTTGCCGATTTGTCCGCTTTGATTAACGGTGTGACAGGGATGAATTTCAACGGATTCATTAACCAGTACCGCATTGACCATGCAAAGAAACTGTTACTTGCGGATACAAATAAATCGGTGCTGAATGTAGCTTACGAATCTGGTTACAACAGCAAGTCTGCTTTTTACAAACACTTCACTGCCGCAACATCAATGACCCCGGTGCAATACCGTAAAACAGAGATTTTGGATCACACTGAAAACTTGAACTCCGATCAAACTGCACAACAAGCGTGACCACTTAATCTTTTGGGAAAATATCAAGGACTCGAATATTTTTTCCTATCGCACACTGCATAGGTAACTAACCACCTGCTACTCCCTGAGTATTCACATACAACGCATAGACAGATGTACTTGCC
The DNA here is from genome assembly GCA_964409445.1 of uncultured Granulosicoccaceae bacterium. Lineage (GTDB taxonomy): Bacteria > Pseudomonadota > Gammaproteobacteria > Granulosicoccales > Granulosicoccaceae. The sequence goes on along the minus strand of CAYPDN010000528.1, from coordinate 1,063 downwards.
GCCATAAACAACCGGTTTCTATGTAAGCCCCCAAAGCAAACATTGGCACAACGCTCAGGCAAGTCGATACGACCAATTAACGTACCTCCTGCATTAAATATATGCACACCGTCCAGCCCGGCTTCACCCATACCCCAGCCACACCAAAGATTACCGTCAACATCAACTCTGAATCCGTCAGGTGTACCTTTAGGTCCTGCATCAATAAGAACTCTTTGGTTGCTCAATACAATATGATCGATAACGTCCAGTGCCAGTATTTTTCTTGGCTCCCCACGGGATTCAACAACGTAAAGTATTTTCTCGTCCGGAGAAAACGCTAATCCGTTCGGCTGATTAATGCCCTCGGCAACCAGTGAAATATCGCCATCAGGGCCCACTCGATATACGTTTGATTCAAGTTCCGGCTCAGCCTTTATGCCTTCATAGTTACCAAGAATTCCAAACACAGGGTCAGTAAACCAGATAGAGCCATCAGACTTACAAACAATATCGTTGGGCGAGTTAAGCGGCTTGCCATTGAAGTTATCTGCTATTACCGTACGAGACCCATCTATTTCAGTTCTCACCACCCGTCTGTTTAAATGCTCGCAGGTTAATAACCTTCCTTCACGGTCGCGCGTATTGCCATTGCTATTATCAGATGGTTGCCGGTATATACTGGTGGTACCCGATTGTTCATCCCACCGGTACTGCACGTTACCGGGCACATCGCTCCATATTAAAACCCGTTGATCACCAAACCAGACTGGCCCCTCGCACCACCTGAAACCCGTGGCAATTCGTTCAACTTTTGCGAGCGCTAATTTGTATTTATCAAATGCTTCTGTCACAGATACCACGGTCGGGTCCGGGTATCGCTGGCTCGAAGTCCATTCAGTACTCATAACAATTAGCTCTTCTGTATATTGCGTTAATTCTACACAGTAGTGCCATAAGATAAGAAACACAGACAGTTACTGCAACTAAAGTCGGCTCGATAATGCATAATGCGTTCTCCTGCCCTGCACCATAAGCTGAAACCTGTAATCAATGCCCACTATCACCGAGCTGCTCAACCAAC
>CAYPDN010000527.1:1203-2504 GCA_964409445.1 uncultured Granulosicoccaceae bacterium | reverse complement strand
TGTCTATGGCGTCAACCGAGCAACTAATCACATTCCTCCTTGCAACTGCTGTATTCGCATACATGCCTGGTCCTGCGCTGCTGTACACAGCGGCTCAAACAATTGCACGTGGTAGAAAAGCGGGATGGATGACGGCGTTGGGTCTTCATATTGGCGGATACACGCATGTGGTAGCTGCGGCGCTTGGGCTCTCCGTTTTGTTCGCATCTGTACCGATCCTCTTTACAATGATCAAGCTGGCTGGCGCTGCTTATTTAATTTGGTTGGGAATTCAGCTTTTCATTGCTAACGAAGACTTTTCAAGCAGCGAATCCATTGTCGATGAAAGTCAGTCAACGGAGCCTGCGCTTTGGCAGAGTATGACCGTCGAAATTTTGAATCCGAAAACCGCGGTATTTTACATAGCTTTTCTTCCACAATTTACGGATCCTGCCAGCGCATTACCGCTTTGGGGGCAACTTGTAATACTGGGTACATTTGTGAATATAGCGTTCTCCAGCGCAGATATTCTTTGCGTTTTATTGTCGTCTTATGTTGTAAAGTATTTTAGAAGATCGCCTTCCGGTGCACGGGTTGCTCAGCGGGTTGGCGGTACTGTTCTCGTGGGTCTGGGAGTAAACCTTGCGGTGAGTCGCTTCTGACTGTTTGCTTCTGACTGTTTAGTGCACATTTCGTCAGTTAGAGCGCTGCTAACAGATCAGGTGATACACGGACTTGTCGACTGCAAACCGGCCTAAAGCGGACCAACTGAGTATACCGTAATGAGTTTTAAAATAGATTTTGAACTCAAGGTAAGAAACCTAACAGAGCTTTCAGAATCAGAAATCGCTACGCTTGGACAGTTGGAAATCTCTGATTGGCAGGAAGTCAAAGGTGGTTCTTTTACAGAGTCGCTTGATGTGTGGCGTAATGGCTCAAAAGACCAGATATTGGGATTTTGTTTTCTTTTAGCAGATCAACAGGTAGGTATGACGCTTTTTAAGCGCCCACCACTCTCTCCTGATTGGGCTTCTGAAAACGCAGCAACGATACACGGATTGAAGATCTCAACACCTTGGCAAAGAAAAGGCTTTGGCCATAAAGCCTTTAAGTTAGCTGTAAATCACCTTAAAAAAGAATGGCCTTCAATCACCAGCTTAATGCTTGCTGTGGATGCGGATAATGCAGCTGCGATGGCTGTATATCGTACATTTGGGATGACAGACAGCGGACCAGTTCAGGGAACTAATGGGTTGGAACATCGTTTTGAAATTTCGCTCCCACCTTAAACGCCGCTTTCTGGATAATTGCAGCATCGGTGG
>CAYPDN010000527.1:0-1103 GCA_964409445.1 uncultured Granulosicoccaceae bacterium | reverse complement strand
TGGATAATGCAGTACTATGAAGCTTCATCAATATCGTCGTTAGAGAAATATTCATGATTACTGCGCAAATGATAAAGGAGCTTAGAGCTCTGACGGGTGCATCGATGATGGATTGTAAAAACGCACTGCTTGAATCAGATGGTAACATGAAGCAAGCAGAGGCCAGGCTTAAGGACTCAGGTGATGACCCAATGGAGCCCGTAGCTGAACCTGTTGAGTAAGCCTTTAATCGTTAAGGTTCTTCACTGCAAAGGGGCGGCAACTGCTTAGTTGCAGTCTTTCGCCGACTAGAGGCGCGACGACAGTATGCGCAGTGTCGATTTCTGTAAATGATCACAAGCCGCCTCCGTATACAACCGAATCTGACCATAGGATGGGGATATCACGCGATGAAAATTACTGGAAAATGCCACTGTGGTGAAATTAGGTACGAGGCTGAGATTGATGTAAACATGGTAGGGATTTGCCATTGCACAGACTGCCAGATTTTATCCGGCTCTGCATTTCGCACAATTGTTATAACCGTCAGCGATAAATTCAAACTTATTGCAGGAGAGTTGAAGTCGTACGTAAAAACCGCAGAGAGTGGTACTAAAAGAACACAAACATTTTGTCCTAACTGCGGTAGTCCCATTTACTCCTCATCTGAAGCCAGTCCTGAGTATAGTATTAGGACAGGTACCGTAGATCAGCGGTCTCAATTAGCGCCAAAGTTTCAGTTATGGCGTCGCTCTGTTCAACCGTGGATGCCATCTATTTTAGGTACTGAAGTTAAGGAACTACAGTAGCTATTGTGAGTTGCTATCGGTTATTTACGGGATAAAATTATAATAAAAGTTCCAGTCGACTACTTACGTTATGTGGGTTTAGCCTATGTCTTTTCCTTGATGGGGTGATTGGGAAGAGTATGGTATTGAAAAGGAATAGGGGAGGCGTCAGGCAGGAAATAAAGCAATGACGAACGATCTTATCGAATACAGAAAGGGTGTTCCTGAAAAATTCAGGCGGGATGCAGTGGATCTGTACGATGAAGCTTTTGGTTTGAAGTTCTCGCTTGCCATTAAAAACACAAAAGAAAGAAAAAAAGTGCTTTCTGCTGGCTT
>CAYPDN010000526.1:0-2507 GCA_964409445.1 uncultured Granulosicoccaceae bacterium | reverse complement strand
AACATGGCCTGGCTAACCGGCTATGACGGCTGGTCTTTTTATGTGCATCAGTGTGTCGTGCTGTCGCACGACGGCGAGCCTGTCTGGTTTGGTCGTTCGCAGGATGCCAACGGTGCTAAAAGAACCTGCTTTATGAGCCATGACAATATCATTGGCTACCCGGATCATTATGTCCAGTCGACTGAACGGCATCCGATGGATTATCTGTGCGCACAGCTGGAATCACTCGGCTACAGTAAAATGCATATTGGTGTAGAGATGGATAACTACTGGTTCACTGCCGCAGCCTGCGCAAGCCTGCAGTCTCACTTGCCCAACGCATCGTTTGTTGATACCACTGCACTGGTGAACTGGCAGCGTGCTGTGAAGTCAGAGCGAGAGCTTGAGTACATGCGGACTGCAGGCAAAATTGTCGCAAAGATGCACCAGCGGATAGTTGAAAAAATAGCGCCTGGTATTCGCAAATGCGATCTGGTTGCAGATATTTATGATGCCGCACTGCGTTATGATGAATCGCTCGGTGCCGGTGGTGATTATCCGGCTATTGTACCGTTATTGCCTTCGGGTGAGGCTGCTGATGCACCACATCTAACCTGGGATGATCAGCCAATGAAAGCAGGTGAGGGTACTTTCTTTGAAATAGCAGGAGTATACCGCCGCTATCATTGCCCGTTATCTCGTACAGCGTTTCTCGGGGAGCCCACAAAAACATTTATCAATGCGGAGCGTGCCGTGCTTGAAGGTATGGACGCAGGTCTTGAGCAGGCCACTGCCGGCAATACCTGTGAAGACATTGCACATGCATTTTTTAAAGTATTAAAAAAACACGGCATTGAAAAAGACAACCGTACCGGTTACCCGATAGGTTTATCTTATCCACCGGATTGGGGTGAGCGCACAATGTCTCTGCGACCGGGTGATACCACCGTGCTTGAGCCCAATATGACGTTTCACTTTATGACCGGATTGTGGATGGACGGCTGGGGCTTTGAGATTACCGAGAGTATTGTCATTGGCAATGGTGCACCCGAATGTCTCGCCGAGTTTCCGCGTGAAATGTTTGTTGTAAAGTAGGTTTGGCTTTAAACAATCTTGCCAGGGTTCAGAATGTTTTTAGGATCCAGCGACCGTTTGAGCAGTTGCATTGTTGATATTTCTTCTGCAGTTCGAGAGTAGGGCAGATACTGTTTTTTCAACAAGCCAATACCGTGTTCTGCAGAGATTGAACCACCGAGTTCTGCCAGTGCTTCGAACAGTACTTTATTGCTCTGTTGATACCATTGAGCTTCAGTTTCATTGGAGGTTTGTACACGAGAAATGGGTTCATCCGGGTTTTTAATGAAATTTTCAGGCTTCGGTACAACGGTAATATGCAAATTACTATCTGCCATATGGCCGTATGCATAAACAATAACGTCGGACCATAGTTCGCGCAGCGTGCTGGTTATCTGATCAAGGTAGCTTTGCATGCTGTTTACAGGCAGGCTGATATCGAAATTAAACGCCGGTTGATGGCGTAATGTCAGGTCGACGTTCTCGCGTATCTGCCAGATATCAGATCGCTCGGCTTCAGATTGGGCGATTGCAGCATCAGTAATCAGTTCCTTTTCAAATGCCTGTTCCATGGTACGAATAAATTTCTCTGCATCTGTTGTTTCATCTGCACCTCTGGACTCAATAATGGCATAAGCGTGTGAATCACCCGGCATCGGTGCGCGGCTTGTGCCCTTTATTGTTGGATCAGTTGATAAGTGATAATAGTCATTCCACATTATTTCAAATGCATTCAATTCTGCATTTAGTGCAGATGAAACATGCATTAGTGTTGATTTGACTTGATCAAAAGTATCGAATGCTACAATGGCTGTATTAACCGTAGGTGTATCTGGTCTGAGTCTCAGAACTGCGCGGGTGACAACACCCAGCGTGCCTTCGCTGCCAATGAAGAGCTGTTTTAGATCATAGCCTGCATTGTTTTTTATCATTGCATTCATGGAACTCAGTACAGTGCCGTCTGCCAGCACACATTCAAGTCCCAGAATCTGATCGCGTGTCATCCCGTAACGAAGCACTGACAGACCGCCTGCGTTAGTTGAGATATTGCCACCAATGGTGCAGGAGCCACGCGCACCGAGATCAAGCCCGTATAGCAAGCCCGCGTCCCTGGCGGCTTCATGCACGTTTTGCAAAATGCATCCGGCCTGTACCGTCATGGTGCGACCGGTAACGTCAACAGATTCAATAGCACGCATTCGCTCAAGTGATAGAACAATATCTTGCTCGGTGCTTTTATCGCCATCAACCAGTCCGGTAACCCCGCCATGGGTCACTACCGGTTGATCTTGCTGATGACACGCTTTTAATACGTCACTCACTTCCTGGGTGTTTGCCGGTCTGACCAAAGCCATTGCCACCATCGGTGACGGATCCCAGAAGTGCGTTGCGCGTTCGGCAACTGATGCGGCGGATAGTACGTGGTCTGTACCCACAATGTTCTTTAGTTGATC
>CAYPDN010000525.1:0-2528 GCA_964409445.1 uncultured Granulosicoccaceae bacterium | reverse complement strand
AGAGTTGGCGCTGCAACTCAAATAGTTGGTGCCGTGGGCGCAGACAATGTTGGCGCTGCACTGATTGAACGGCTACAGGCAAACGGTGTAGAAACATCCGGCATTAATAAAGAGGAGAGCAAGACAACAGGGGTGGCATTTGTTTCATACTATAAAGATGGCAGCAGAACATTCATCTTTCACCTCAACAATACGGCAGCTGACGCGATAGAAAAAAACGCATTTAAGCTGCCACAAGGCCCAACCATTATGCATATATCAGGTTCCTCCCTGGGGAACCCGATATTACGTGACGCTATAGAACACGCTGCATCCACAGTCATTCAAAATGGCGGGAAAATCAGTTGTGATCCAAATGCACGTCCCGAGTTAATGAGTGATGCCGGGGTTAAAACAATACTAACCGGGCTCATTGAAAAGAGCAGTTACCTGTTTCCAAGTGACACTGATCTGCAATTTCTGTATCCAAAGTGTTCAGAAGAGCAGGCAATAGCAAAGTTACTGGAGCTCGGTGTTGAAACAATCGCGCTGACACGTGGTGAACGGGGATCGATAATATTTAGCAACGACAACAGCCCCCTGCAATTGAATGGACATTCCGTGGATGAAATTGATCCTACAGGTGCTGGTGATTGCTATTGCGGTACTTTTCTCGCAATGATCGCGCGAGGTGAATCGATAGAAACCTGTGGTCGCTATGCGAACGCGGCTGGTGCAATCGCAGTGACCAGACGCGGTCCGATGGAAGGGAATTCCAATCTTGATGTGATCGAATCTTTCATGAAAAGCAACCCGGCCATCGCTGCCGCCTGACCATATGATTGATATTAAATCGCTTATAACCCGAAACCGTGAAGGTGACTCGGTCGGGCTACCCTGCTTTTGTACGGCCAACGAACAGGTGTTGCGTTCAGTTTTTCAATACGCGCAAAAACATGACGTGCCTGCAGTAGTTGAAGCCACTTGTAATCAGGTTAATCAGGAAGGTGGATACACAGGCATGACAGCACAGGACTTCTGTGACTGGATGAAATCGCTTGCCAAAGAGTACGGTGTGGCGAATGACAAGATAGTTCTGGGCGGCGATCATCTTGGACCTAATCCATGGAGACACCTTCCCGCAGCAGAAGCTATGGATAAAGCAGATGTTTTAGTCAGAGACTACGCCGCAGCAGGCTTTAGAAAAATCCATCTGGATGCATCCATGGCCTGTGGTGGAGAACCCACACCCTCATTTGAGCTCGTTGCGGAACGCGCAGCACGGTTGTGTAAAATCGCAGAAAACCATTCGCCCCATGCGTCTGAGTTGATTTATATTATTGGTACAGAGGTGCCAATACCGGGTGGTGAAACTGATGACATGGACGAGCTTGCAGTAACCAATGTGCAGCGGTTTACTGAAACTCTGGATACACACAGGGACGCATTTGATCGAGAGGGATTATCTCAAGCCTGGTCGAGGATCGTCTCTGTGGTTACTCAGCCCGGGGTCGACTTTAGTCATACAGCCATACATCGGTTTGAACCTGACAAAGCAAAAGATCTTTCTGCAGCGGTAAAAACAGTCGACAACATGACTTTCGAAGCTCACTCCACCGACTACCAGCCGACCGAAGCATTGGCAGAGTTGGTCAAGCAACACTTTTTCTTTTTAAAGGTTGGGCCGGAACTGACGTTCAGAATGCGTGAAGCTGCTTTTGCTCTTGCACGTATCGAAGACCACCTGCTTCCGGAGGCCAAAAGATCCAATTTGATTGCCGCCATTGATCTGGCCATGAATGAGAATACCGAGCACTGGACGCCATATTATCGTGGGGACATAGAATTGATTGAGCAGTTAAAGCATTTCAGTTTCAGCGATCGCGTACGGTACTACTGGACTGATCCGGGAGTTAGAAAAGCATTGGGAGAAATGTTCTCGAATCTCAGTAACATAAAAATACCTGAGACAATCGTTTCACAGTATTTTTCTGCAAGAGAGTTTGGATCCATGGATGCTCCGGCAGAACAGCTGGCCGCTGATCACATAGCACTTTGCATCAACAGATACTATAAGGCGTGTGGTTACAACGTGTAGCAGCTACGACCTCAGTGCAGATCATCCAGGTCTGTACTGGAAAGCAGCGTATTAAAAAACGATGTATAGGTCAGCACCGGACCTTGAAGCACACCGAGACCATTGAATGCGTCCACTACCCGGTCAAGTCGCTCATGATCATCCGGCGCTTCAGACAGGCTGCGCAGAGTTGAAAGGAGTTCGTCAATGCCAGTGGGATCCATATTTGTTTCGAGCATGCGAATGGTCGTGTCGACCTGATCTGATGTAATCGTAGATTTTCGGTTATCTGCACCCAGCCTGCCGAAATCCTCTTCCCTGATACGCTGTTTAATCGTGCGCACAAAAGCAGCAAATGTCTCTGCATCTGGCAGATCAACGAACAATTTGATCAACGCTTCGCGATTTACCTCACTCACAAAATACATCATTGAGCCATCCACAACTGGCTCAGGGGACAACACCGACAGCA
>CAYPDN010000524.1:0-2528 GCA_964409445.1 uncultured Granulosicoccaceae bacterium | reverse complement strand
ACCTGCGAGCTCGACACACTGTAGATCGCGCCAGACTGAGTTTTGCGCGTATTGTGGATGCATTATTACAAATTGAAACTTCTGTCCGTACGGCTTCTATCAAACCCGATTAGACGTCAACGATTAAAGACTGAGTTGTGTGTTACTGATTATCCAACGCCAACTAAACACCCTTTCTCTTGCCACCCATACTCCGGCCACCCATACTCCGGCCACCAAGAGACACCATCAATATCCCCGGTGTAAGAACAGCTAAACCAACCCAACCGATAAGCCCGGGTATTTCGTTCAAAAATATAATACCCAGCACTACACCTAAGCCCGGGACGGCAGCAATAAAAGCAGAGGTAGGCGCGGGACCAATAGTACGGGTCGCATAGGCCACGAGTAGTAAGCCAAGCAACCCTGGCACCAGTCCCTGATAAAAAAGCTGCAGATATAACTGACCATCCTCAACTTCACTCAACCCACTGGGCAAAAGGAAATACCACACAGGAACAAACAAAATGGCATTTACAATTGAGCTACATAACATGACCTGAGTCGGCGTGACTCCCCAGGCTCTGGCGGCAATCAGATAGCCTGCAAAAAATACCGCAGCGACAACAAACATAATGTCCCCGCGCCATGCACCTGGAATAGACAACCCGGATACATCAGCCGCAGATAACGCCGCTCCACCCAAAATCAAAACCAGCCCCGCCAATTGAATTCTTGTTGATGCCTGCTTTAGAAACCAGTAGGAAAATAACAACGTAATAGCCGGCAGCGCACCATTCATGAAAATGCCACCGTGTGCTGCAGGAGCATAATCAAATGCAAAATACACACACAGAATGTAGCCTGGTCCCAATAACATGCTAAGACCCGCTATCCGTAGAATCGACATATTACGCCACGGTTTATAGTGCAAAACTATCGGCAGCGAAAACACTGCAGAAACACCGTATCTGATAGCAGTAAGGTCATAGGCATTCAAAGTAGACTGGGCACCAGCCCGACTAATAACCAGCCACATCGACCAGATCAAAGTCACACCAGCCGCGGCAAGACACCCCAACAATGTGGTTCGTTTTGTTAATTTTCTCATTAAAACCGGTGTCGACGGGAGGAGAATAATAGAGGAATACAGAGCCACATCTGCTGTCTGTTCAATTTGAACGGAAATACAGTCAGACGCAGGAAGAACCCGGGTTACTCACCTATATAGTGACACTTTCTGCGCTCGATGTATGCGCTATTGTCTGATTTTTGTATCAATTCTGAGTGTATGTGTATATTCGATGAACCACCCTGAATTCCACGCCTGACAGACACTCAACTAACCGGCTGTAGCATCGGGAACGATATCGCCGGATAGTCTTTCACTACGGCTTTACAGATTACGATTCGATTACCGATTGACCACCATTTTTGAGGCTGGTTATTCATAAGCCTGCCTCAACGAGCATGGCCAAAGACAATACAGTATTTGATACCCCTTACTTAACTCACGCCAATACTTCTCACTGCGTAGTACTCCCACATTGCAAGACCTGGATCTATTATGCCGAGCAAACACATGAGAAGTAAAATAGGTAGAGAGATCAATTATCATCACTGCTTCCAGTCAAAATTACCGTTACAAACTACCCCACCAAAAGCATTAAAGAACCAAGTTACCGATCTTGAGTATTCAGTTTTACAGTGATGATATGCATTTTGCAGATGGTGTAAGATCGTCCGGAAAGCGCGCACACCTAAGCTACACAGGATGAGTAAGACCCTGTACCTGTAGCCTTTTAAGGATCAAATAAATTGCACTCCAAGTCCAACATTCGCACGACATTAATAACAGCGATTCTGTGCCTGATTTTTTCCCGTGGCTTACATGCCGCAGATCCGCTCAACGTCGGTGGATCAAACTATGCCTGGTACAATGTTGACAGGTCAGTGATCAATAACAATCAAAACCGGAACTGCAGAGAACAGTTTGGAATAATCGCAAACTATCATCAGCAGGGTGTAGCCAGCACGGTCAGACAACAACTGGCTTCCATGTTTCGCAACGGACAGAGAAAACTCAGAGTCCCTATATTTCATGCAACAGATCTTACAACCGGTACTATTTTGAGCTCAGCCGGCGGCAATTTAACCGCACGTGCTCGGAATAATCTTACAAATTTTCTAGCGGATATAAACTCCGCCGGATTTCAGGAAATACTGGTGGGGTTTTTCCCGATATCAAGGAGCAACCCAGGCAACTGGTACAGAGAGTTTGGCACCACTAACACAACTAACAGAACATGGTTCTTCGACTCTGCCACTTTGCAGGAAAACTGGAATCTGATAAGAAACCTGCGGCCTATTATTGTCGGCGCCAATATGAATTATAAAATTGACTTATTGAACGAAGGTGCAGCTTCATCCACCCAACCAATTTCAAGACAATACACCGGTGACCTGTGGTCTCGCTACAATGCAGCTTACGGCAAATCAGATACTGTTGGTTTTTCAGTGGCAACAGGGTCGAGAGTTGAGGCTGCAAA
>CAYPDN010000523.1:0-2536 GCA_964409445.1 uncultured Granulosicoccaceae bacterium | reverse complement strand
GCATGGCGCACTTAGAGCTTAAACCCTTTGTGCAATGCGACTATTCCACCGGTCATATTGTGGTACTCACATCGCTCAAAGCCCGCCGTCTGCATCATGCCAAGGAGGGTTTCCTGATCCGGGTGCTGACGGATCGACTCTGCAAGGTAGCGATAACTTTCCGCATCGTTGGCAACCAGCTTACCCATCGCAGGCAATGCACTAAAAGAGTACGCGTCGTAAGCTTTACTCAACACAGGCAGTATTGGTTTGGAGAACTCGAGCACCAACAATCTGCCACCTGGCTTTAAAGTTGAAAAAATAGAATTAAGTGCGCGTTGCTTGTCAGTCACGTTGCGCAACCCAAAGGCCATGGTGACACAGTGAAACGAATTTTCTGCAAACGGAAGTTGTTCAGCATCCGCCAGCGCATACTGCATGTTGCCTGCAACTCCTGAATCAATCATGCGATCACGTCCAACAGACAGCATCGACGCGTTAATGTCAGACAACATCACGTTACCGGACGGTCCAACTCGTTGATGTAACTTAAGTGCGAGATCACCGGTACCACCTGCCAGATCGAGCACCGACTGACCTGCTCTGACACCGGTTTGATTAATTGTGAAGCGTTTCCACAATCGGTGCACACCGAATGACATGAGATCATTCATCACGTCATAGCGGTCAGCTACTGAATCAAATACCTGGCCGACCAGTTGTTTCTTTTTACCGGTCTCGACGGTTTGATAACCAAAATGGGTTTTGTCTTCCACGGTTTTAGCTCAGGTTATTAAGCGGGAGGTAATTCAAGCCCATCTCGACAATGGGCAAGCAAAATCACTCGCGGGATTTCTTCACTTTTCTTTTCTCTCCGGCATCGGCCAGACGATCGAGATAATCCTGCCAGTAGGCCTCGTAGTTTATACCCAATTCGTGCAGGTAGGTCCAAGTGAAGATTCCGGAATCGTGGCCATCGTCAAAAGTGATTTTAATGGCGTAGTTGCCGGAGGGTGCGAGCTGATCAATGCCAACATCTTCTTTACCGACCTGCAGCACTTCCTGCCCCGGACCATGGCCACGCACTTCGGCTGATGGAGAGTAGACCCGCAGGTATTCGCACGTCAGGTTACATTCGAGTCCGTCATCAAAGTGCAGCTCCAACACACGGCTGCGCTGGTGTAGCTTGATTTCGGTGGGGCGCGGGGTCGGCGTTGCTTTGCTCATACATTTCAATCCTACAGTATGTAGCGACTGAGGTCTTCATCCTGTGAAAGCTCGCCTAAATATCTGTCTACGTATTCGGTATCAATCAGAATTGACGATCCACCCTTGTCAGAAGCATCGAAAGATGCATCATCAAGCAACCTTTCAAGCACAGTGTGCAGGCGCCGAGCGCCAATATTTTCTGTACTTTCATTGACCCGCCATGCGACTTCTGCAATCCGCTTAATACCATCGTCGCTAAATTCAAGCGTGACGTTCTCGGTAGCGAGAAGCGCTTTGTACTGCTCCGTCAGCGCGGCGTTTGGCTCTGTTAATATGCGCTCGAAGTCTTCTACAGTCAGTGCACTCAGCTCGACTCTGATCGGCAGTCGTCCCTGCAGTTCCGGTATCAGATCTGAAGGCTTGGTTAAATGAAACGCACCGGACGCAATAAACAAAATATGATCGGTCTTTACCATGCCGTACTTACTGCTGACGGTACAGCCTTCAATTAGTGGCAACAGGTCACGCTGCACCCCTTCACGCGATACATCGCCACCACTACCTCCTGCATCGGAGCGTCTGGAGACTTTATCGATCTCATCGAGAAAAACAATGCCGTTTTGCTCCACGTTTTCGACCGCAAGTTGCTTTAATTCATCTTCGTTGACAAGGCTCGCTGCTTCCTCGTCAATTAATAGCTGCAACGCCTCTGAAATTTTCAGTTTGCGCGTTTGTTTTTTTTCCCGACCGAGATTTTCAAACATCCCCTGAAGCTGCTGCGTCATGTCCTCCATGCCGGGTGGTGTCATAATTTCTACACCCACACCTGGTGCATTCAATTCCACTTCAATCTCGGTGTCGTTAAGGTCTCCCTCTCGCAGTTTCTTGCGAAACTTTTGTCGAGTTTCTGATTCTTTGTCTGCGCTGTTATCACCGCGCGCAGGTGGCAACAGAATATCAAGAATCTTTTCCTCCGCCGCATCCTCTGCACGATGACGGACTTTTTCTTTTTCAATCTCTCGGGTTTGCTTGATTGCCGCATCCACCAGATCGCGAACAATCGATTCCACATCGCGGCCAACGTAACCAACCTCGGTGAACTTGGTGGCCTCAACTTTGATAAAAGGTGCATTGGCAAGTTTCGCCAGTCGCCGCGATATTTCAGTTTTACCGACACCGGTTGGACCGATCATCAGAATATTTTTCGGGGTTATTTCATTGCGCAGATCAGCGGATACCTGCTGGCGCCGCCAGCGATTGCGAAGTGCAATTGCAACGGCGCGCTTGGCATCGCTCTGTCCGACAATGTGCTTGTCGAGTTCCTGAACAATTTCGCGCGGGGTCATGG
>CAYPDN010000522.1:0-2539 GCA_964409445.1 uncultured Granulosicoccaceae bacterium | reverse complement strand
GACAAGTATCCTGAAATGCTTAAAGACATTAAAGGTTTGTCTGAAGAGACTACTACCGGTGTGCACCGTCTTTATGAAATGGCGCGTGAAGGTACACTTAAGGTGCCTGCGATTAACGTCAATGATTCAGTAACCAAGTCAAAGTTTGACAATTTATATGGCTGCCGCGAATCACTGCTTGATGGTATTAAGCGCGCAACTGATGTAATGATTGCCGGTAAGATCTGCGTTGTGCTTGGTTACGGTGATGTTGGTAAGGGTTGCGCACAGGCGTTCCGCGGTATGGGTGCGACTGTATGGGTGACAGAAATTGATCCTATCTGCGCACTTCAGGCTGCGATGGAAGGTTATCGTGTTGTTACTATGGACGAGGTTGCCGATCAGGGCGACATCTACGTTACCACTACCGGTAACATTAACGTGATCACTCACGATCATATGGCGAAGATGAAGAACGAATCTATCGTTTGTAACATTGGTCACTTCGATAACGAAATCGATGTTGCCAGCCTCAAGCAATACGAGTGGGACAACGTTAAGCCGCAGGTTGATCACATCATCTTCCCTGATGGCAAGCGCATCACGCTTCTTGCCGAAGGCCGTTTGGTTAATCTGGGTTGTGCAACAGGTCACCCAAGCTTTGTAATGTCTGCGTCTTTCGCGAATCAGGTGCTTGCACAAATTGAGCTGTGGGAGCGTGCAGATCAGTACGACGTTGGCGTACATGTACTGCCTAAGCAGCTGGACGAAAAAGTGGCTCGTCTGCATTTGGATAAGATCGGTGCCAAACTGACCGAGCTGAATTCAGAGCAGGCAAAGTACCTTGGTATGGATGCAGCTGGTCCTTACAAGCCAGCGCATTACCGCTACTAGTCAGCAACCTTTTGAAGTATGAATCACAACTCCGGGCCAATAGTGCCCGGAGTTATGCGTTCTGCGCCGCTGAAACCGTATGCGCAATTGGTACAGAGGCCGGAAAACAGTTATGCTCCGCGAACGGGCGATCCGCCTGCCAATCCCACCGGAGTACTGTAGTTACCTGTGAAGAATACCCCAATGCAGCAAGATGATGCTGCAAAGCCAGTGCGACAAAAAGTTTTTGTCAAAACGCACGGCTGTCAAATGAACGAGTATGACTCGGCCAAAATGATAGACGTGCTCGACGAGCGCTTTGGTGTCGATGTCATCGACGATCCCCAGGACGCCGACATTCTGTTGGTCAACACCTGTTCAATACGTGAAAAAGCTCAGGAGAAAGTTTTTTCCCAGCTGGGTCGCTGGCGTCCTTATAAAGAGAAGCGCGATGATGTTCTGATTGCCGTGGCTGGTTGTGTGGCGAGTCAGGAAGGCGAAGCGCTGCAGCAGCGTGCACCATATGTTGATCTGGTAGTCGGGCCTCAGACTATTCATCGTCTTGCAGATATGGTTGAAACTACACGGCGTGAGAAACGACCGTTGGTTGATGTCAGCTTTCCTTCAATAGAAAAGTTTGATCAGTTGCCTGAACCACGCATGGAGGGACCAACGGCATTTGTATCGATCATGGAAGGCTGCAGTAAGTACTGTAGTTTTTGTGTTGTGCCTTATACCCGTGGTGAAGAGATTTCCAGACCGTTTGACGATGTGATCGCCGAGGTAGTCTCGCTTGCAGAACAGGGTGTTCGTGAAGTTAATTTGTTAGGTCAGAATGTAAACGGTTATCGCGGCCAAATGGATAGCGAGTCAGGTGGCGAGTTTGGCGACACTGATATATGTGATCTTGCATTGCTTATTTCGGTAATTGCTGCAATAGATGGAATAGAACGTATACGATTTACAACATCGCATCCAATTGAGTTTGGTGATCGATTGATTCAGGCCTATGCGGATGTGCCTGAGCTTGCCTCGTTCCTGCATCTGCCGGTGCAGTCCGGTGCAGATCGTGTGTTAACTGCGATGAAGCGCGGGCATACAGCAATTGAGTACAAGTCAAAAATCCGCAAGCTTAAAGAAGCGCGACCTGGTATATCGATCTCTTCTGATTTTATTATCGGTTTCCCGGGTGAGACCGATGTTGACTTCGAGCAAACCATGTCACTTATAAAAGACATCGGTTTTGATCAGTCTTTCAGCTTTATCTATAGCGCGCGCCCTGGTACACCGGCGGCATCACTTGAAGATGCGACACCTGCAGAAGTTAAAAAACAACGACTGGCGAAGTTGCAGAAAACCATTAATGAACAAGCCGCTGTCATTAGTGAGTCAATGGTGGGCAGTGTACAGCGCATATTGGTGGAACGGCCTTCTGCGCGCGATGCGTCAGAGATGGCCGGCCGTACGGAAAATAATCGGGTAGTTAATTTTGCAGGTGATGCTTCGTTGATAGGAAAATTTGTTGATGTTGCGATTACCGAAGCCAGACCAAACTCATTGCGCGGAGAATACAGGCAGATTAATGACCCGCTGTTTTAATACACGAGAGGATAATCACTAACTTGGCGACTTTGGAATTTCAGCTAAGTCCGGACGACAACCAGCGATTGGCAAATCTGTGCGGTCA
>CAYPDN010000521.1:0-2541 GCA_964409445.1 uncultured Granulosicoccaceae bacterium | reverse complement strand
AGCGTTTGGGTGTTGACGATTGATGAGCCTAATCTGAAATTTGCGTCACTGCCATGCGTTATAAAATGAATAGCTGCGAGGTTTGTGTGAGCACTCAGGGCCTGGTCGACGTCGCTGATAGATTGAGTAGTGCTCAACTCATAAACAACGTACTCGGTATTTTGATCAGAGCTAGCTGTTAAAGAGTCAATGACTTGCTGGTAATCAGAGACAGTTGTGTCTACAAATACCACTTCGGTCTGTTTAGGCTGCTGCTCCTGGGAATTATCAAGTGCGAGTGCCAGTTCCATGTCTGTTTCATCAGACAAGCCGATATCGCCGCCAAGACCGAATATGTCTACGGAGTACAGGACGCGTGGCGACAATGGCTCAATAAAGGCACTCTTGCCAGCATGTTTTTTATTGTTGTTTTTCTTTTGCTTCAAAGGGTTTCAAGTCATTTTGAAAGTGTGAACTGATCGATGTTATCCAATTCAGTCGAAAAAAATTCGGTGTCCCACATGAAGCTAGCGGCGAAGGCAAAAAAAAATTTGCAGTCATTTATTGGTAGTGGTGAGAATCGGTCCCCAAAATAAACCTGTCTGTGACATCCGGGCGATGGTAATCACCAGCGGACATTTGATCGGGCAGAAACTGCTGAAAGTGCGGGTTTGCGAACTGGCGTAGTGATGTCATTCTGCTGACGGTTAGCGCCGACTATCTGCAATTTCCAGCGCAAGACGTTGAGATCGATGTGATAATTAAACCATGAAGAAAAAAGTAGTTTTAACTCGCCGCTGGCCGGAACAGGTCGAGCAGTTGTTAGCGCAAAAGTACGACTGTGAATTTAATACAGCTGACGTAAGTTTTGATCGGCAGAAGTACCGTGACGCGCTGCAACGTGCAGACGCCTTGCTGACCACAGTAACTGATAATCTTGATGCCTCAGTGATGTCAGTAGATAATCCGCGCACTCGTGTTATCGCTAACTTTGGTGTTGGTTATAGCCATATCGATATTGAAGCCAGTAAAGCAAATAATATTGCAGTGACGAACACCCCTGATGTTCTCAGTGACTGCACTGCAGATCTTGCCATGACATTGCTGTTGATGAGTGCACGCAGGGCAGGGGAAGGCGAACGTGAACTTAGATCAGGTGGCTGGACCGGCTGGCGGCCAACTCATCTGATGGGTAGAAAAGTATCTGGTAAAACGCTGGGTATAGTTGGGTTCGGTAGAATTGGTCGAGCCATGGCCAAACGCGCACACGCGGGTTTTGGCATGCAGATAAAAGTTTTTAACCGCTCGAAAGTTCCATCTGCAGCACTGGATGCAGTAGATGCAGAGTCACTGGGAACTGTTGAAGATTTGTTGCGTGTCTGTGATTTTGTATCGTTACACTGCCCCGGAGGAGGCGCAAACACCCATCTTATTAATGCAGATCGACTTGCTGTAATGAAACCTGCAGCCTATCTTATTAATACGGCACGAGGTGAAGTGGTGGATGAAGATGCTTTGATTGATGCACTTGCTAATGATCGTCTTGCGGGTGCCGGGCTGGATGTATTTGAAAACGAGCCGGCGATAGATTCGCGTTTTCTGAAACTCTCTAATGCGGTATTGTTGCCCCACCTTGGAAGTGCTACTCAGGAAACACGGGATGCGATGGGTTTTAGGGTGGTATCGAATCTTGATCAGTTTTTTTCCGGTAGTGAGCCCGCAGACCGAGTTGTCTGAGTTTGTGCCTGGACTTCGGGTACAATTGCGCGCTTACCCGGGTTCCACGCCAGAATTTCAAACCCCCCGATTCGTGTACCAGATACAAATTACACTAGTATTCTTATTTTTAATTGAGACAACGCAACATGGCAGATAAGTTTTTTAGCGAAGATGTGACCACTCGCGATCCTGAGTTAGCATCTGCTATAGCTGATGAATTGAAACGACAACAGCATGAAATTGAACTGATAGCATCAGAGAACATCGTGTCCCATGCAGTGATGCAGGCGCAGGGCTCGGTAATGACCAACAAATATGCTGAGGGTTATCCCGGGCGACGTTACTACGGTGGTTGTGAACACGTTGACGTGGCCGAAGAACTTGCCCGCGAACGTGCAAAAAAATTGTTTAACTGTAAATTTGTCAATGTGCAGCCTCACTCGGGTGCACAGGCTAATCAGGCGGTATTTCAGGCCATATTAGAGCCAGGTGATACTTTCATGGGGCTTGATCTGGCCGCCGGCGGCCACCTGACCCACGGCTCACCGGTTAACCAGTCGGGCAAGTGGTTTAATGCAGTATCCTATTCGGTTGATAAAACGTCTCATCAAATTGACTTCAATGAAGTTCAGGCACTTGCCAGTGAGCACAAGCCTAAAGTAATCATTGCTGGTGGTTCTGCTTACCCGCGAATTATCGATTTTAAAAAATTCCGTGAGGTTGCAGACTCGGTTAGTGCAAAGCTCATGGTCGACATGGCGCATTTTGCAGGCCTGGTTGCAGGTGGAGTCCACCCGAACCCGCTTGAATATGCTGATGTAGTCACAACCACCACTCACAAGA
>CAYPDN010000520.1:0-2546 GCA_964409445.1 uncultured Granulosicoccaceae bacterium | reverse complement strand
GTATGTGGGCGGTCTTTTCGGGTCATGATCATTTACTATTTATGCGGTAAGAATCTGACAATAGCTGCCTGCGACTGCAGATACAATATTACTTGCAAATTAAAGGGTGATTTGTTCCGATGCAGTATCCACGGGAGGAATACCCTATGAACACCGCTCCATTCCGGGCTGACCATGTAGGCAGTTTATTACGACCGGCGTCAGTTGCCACAGCACGCAGGCAACACTTCGAAGATAAATCGTTAGACGCAGATGGCCTAAAGGCAGCGGAAGATGCCGCCATCCTTGAGTTAATCAGTATGCAACAGGAAGCCGGGCTCAAGGCAGTTACTGACGGTGAGCAAAGACGTTCTTTCTGGCACTACGACTTTATGGGCATGCTTGATGGTTTGGACCTCGAAGAACGTGACGAAGGAGTGCAGTTCGCGGGTGTTAAACTTCGGCCAATTTTTCCAACCATTACTGGTGCATTGGATTTCCCTGATGATCATCCAATGCTTGATCATTTTCGCTTTGTGGCGAGTAATACCGCAGTTGTACCGAAGATCTCTATTCCTGGTCCGAGTTGCTGTCATTTTCGTACTGCACCAGAGGACATTGCACCTGCTGAATATTCAGATCCGGAAGTGTTGTTTTCAGCTATTGCGAATACCTATAAGAAAGCCTTAAACGCTTTTTACGCTGCCGGATGTCGCTATTTGCAAATGGATGATATTTTCTTTGCCTATCTCTGTGACCCAAAGCATCGCGAGTCTAAAAAGTCACAAGGACAAGACCCTGATCATCTGATTGATCGGTACGCATGGATGATGAATGAGGCGATAAAAGACAGACCGGATGATATGTTGATTGGTATGCATATGTGTCGTGGAAATTTCAGATCAACTCATGCGGCTGAAGGTGCCTATGATCCTGCTGCAGATGCAGTATTTAATAAAACAGGAGTGGATCTCTTTTTTATGGAATATGATACTGAGCGTGCTGGTAGTCTCGAACCATTGAGTTTGCTGGCCAAAGGGCAACAACGGGTGATGCTGGGCTTTGTCACAACAAAGCAAGGTAGTTTGGAAAGTATTGATGCACTACAACGTCAATTTGATGAAGCATCTAAATATGCAGACATTGATCAGTTGGGAATAGCTCCTCAGTGTGGTTTCGCATCGACCGAGGAAGGTAATGATTTATCTGCAGATGATCAACGTCGCAAACTTGAGCTGGTTGTAGCGACTGCTGAAAAAATTTGGGGTGGTGTCTAAATTTCGTTTTTTGGAAATTGCGGAATTACAAACTCAATTAGTTCGTCTAACACTTCGGGCACTGGTCTGCTGGAAAATCTGATATTAAAGGTCACGTGATTAACACCGATGTCACGCAGTTGTTCAAGATGTGCTATGAGGTGATTTCTGCCGAACCGGTAACCCAGATGTATTGGTGATGCAGGCGTATCAGGTTTTTCCATCAGGTCAATATACAGTGACTGTGAGAACGGTTTAAAGGGTTGTTCTGTTTCAAGCAAAGCAGTGCGCCATTGCTCAAGAACCATTGACTGATGGCTGATCTGTCTTGGATACATGAGCCAGCCGGCTGCGTGTTCTGCAATCCACTCTATTGACTGTCTGCTATTGCCAGTGACAAACAATGGCAAATCACCCGCATAGCATTTGGGCAGCAGATCTACTTTGCGCGATTGCACTGATTGTTGATTGTCCCAATTATCTGGCTTATGCGAAGTCGCTTGAATTAGTGCAAAAGTATCGCGAAACGATTGGTCGCGTGATTCAAACGGCACATCATAAACTGAGTACTCGACCGGCCGATCGCCAGAGGCCACGCCGAGGATCAGGCGACCGTTCGACAACTGATCAACAGATGTTGCAGCTTTGGCAAGATCTATTGGTCTGCGCAGAGGCAGAATGATGGATCCCGTTCCCAGCGCAATACTTTTGGTGTGTGCTGCCACATAGCCGAGCCAGACCCAGGGTTCATACATCTGACCTGCATCGCCGAAAGAGGGATCGAGTAACGGTACATCGCGGCACCAGACAGCTGCAAATCCACCGCTTTCCGCGCGTTGTATTAACTCGATTTGGTTTTGCATTGAGGGTACCGGGCTTTGGTACGCTTCAATAGGTACGCCGATGCCGAGCGTCAGTTGGTTTTCTTTGTAAACGGAGTGAAAGCCATTTCCAAATATTTTATCACTCACACGGCTTACTCATTGGTGCTAAAAACAGCATGGATGTGACCTGGAGTCAGATTTTCGAACAGCATATTGATGTTTATCGGCCGAGTTACAGGTGGTGACCTTAGGTTTATCGAGTATTTTACTTGCCTCGCCGTCGGACGCACCGATGGCCGTGGGACTGACGCTGAAGTTTTGACAGTTACGATCATTCACCGTAGAAATTATTCGTTACCTTGCTAAGTTGCGTTGTTTATCGAAACTTTGATAGCACTCCGCTAAATATCAACTGTCTGGATTCCCCGTCCGGTCGGAATTTTGGTGTAACACTTGCTGCTGGTACCGGCGTAACTTAGATCCGTTT
>CAYPDN010000519.1:0-2551 GCA_964409445.1 uncultured Granulosicoccaceae bacterium | reverse complement strand
CTTTGCTATCAATGTTTTTTTCGATTTCGCAACTATCTATGCCATTCCAGCCCCAACCGTCATTATCTGTATCAATGCACTGTGCAGTATTCACGCTGGAAGTAGTTGTCACAACTGTTGGCACACCCACTCGGCAACTTTTAGTACCGGTCCAACCCCATCCATCACCATCTGTGTCTATGCATGACTGGGCCTGAGCATTAGCACTAAGAAGCACAAGCAATAAGATTGAATATTTCATTTGTCATTCTCCTTATGAGTATTTTCATTCCCGTTCATTGATAGATCGTTCTTTGACGGGGGGAGGAATGGAGAAGGTTCCAATCCGTTAATGTCATGACATTTTACGTCATGACATATAGAATGACAAGCATTAAATGTGAAGTTGGATGCACTTTGGAGAAGAAGAAGGTGACGCGGAGACTGTCCCACCAAGTCCCCCGAGATTCACCGGAAAAAGCTCATTTTAGGATTTGAAGAAGCACACCACAGGTCAGGCGGGCAGAGTTCTCACATTCACACGTGAGGTAATTCTCAATAATATTATTTGTGTTGGCCATCCCGGTATAGCTCTTCTCTCCCGGTTACTATCGCGCGCCTTCAGCGTTGCGGTCTCACTCTCATCACAGATGGGTGTTTTTAGTTCTTTAACCGGGGAGTTTTAACAATGCGTATCCCAAGAGTTATTACCTTTTCTCTACTGCTTCTGGCTGTTTCTAATGCACAGGCATTGAACAACTTCGGTGGTGAAATAGTTAGCTACGAAACCTTCGGTGAAGGGATGATGGTGACCAGAGCTAAAGTTGCCCCGGTCTCTGGTACGGTTTCGAATATGTTCTTTTTCAATAGAGCAGATGAGCCGTGGATCGGTGACACATGGTATGAATATGACTGGGAAATCAGAGGCGCATATCCGTTTGCTGGCTGGTCTCAAATCAGAGTAAAAGAGCAGGCTGACAGAGTCCTGAAAGACGCACCCCTCGACGTAAGCACGACCACCAATCTTGGTAACGAATTGCTCCACTACATATTGATCAGAACCAATGATCGCTATGTTTACGATATCCGCAGAGATTTTAATGCGGGCACTTATAATTACAACAGTGCGAAGGCACACAATGGCAATTCTGAATCCTTGCTTAGCGATGGTCCAAGAGTTTACGAAACCGGGGACAAATTGCGCCACATTCCTTCCTGGAAACAATTGGATTTCAGTTTAGGCGTCACCGCATTCGGCAGTAAATGGGCAGGTAAATTGCCTGACGGCGATTACAGTGGTGAGATGGAAGTGGACTTCACGAGATTTTATACCTATGCAGGCACTGTATTAAACACCGAGCCGCAGTGGAGTGATGAGTTCGAAGGCAGTTCACTGGACTTTGGAAAGTGGTACACCGCAAACTGGACATTTGTAGCCACTCAATTCCGACAGGAAAATATAAAGGTTCAAGACGGCAGATTATTTTTAAGAGTTAACCGGGGTGAATCCAACTGGGCGCCATCAGCTTCTGTTGAGTCAGCAGATCTCTCACAGAGTAAACCTGCGGAACAATCAACACTATTACTGCCGGAGGTTCAAGTCACGAGCAACCTCTCCGAGCAACTGCCTGAAGTTCAGGTGACGGGTAATACCTCGGAGTCATTGCCTGAAGTTCAGACCACGAACAATACTTCGAATAACAGCCTGAGTACTCAAGTGGGGGCTCAAACCGGGTTATCCGCAGGGACTGGTTCGACGGACCCAATGACTTTATGGATGTTGGCTGCAGGCGGCTTGCTGGCGGCTCATCGCCGCAAACTTAAAAAATGACAGCAAGCAGAGATTAAACCGACGTATTCAAGGTTTTTATCCAAAACACCGTAGCTACGTGATAGCTGTACATGGAGCTTCTCCCGTACCCTGCGAGGCAGCAATCGGACCGGTTCATAAAATCTTAACGAAGGCGGAGGATGTAACAATAGAGTTATGCTACTTCACATTATTCCTGCACCTACCCCTACTACCCTGATAATTTCAGCGATTTAATCCGCCCCTTTTTCAGCGGGCATGTGTCACACAGGCTCAATGAGAAGAAAATTCAATCTTCCGGGAAGTTGAATGATTCAAACGACATCTCCACGTCACAGTTTCCCATTACTTAGACCTGAGGTATAGCCTGGATAGACCTGTGAATAACTGTATGCCGTTATAGTCCGCATCAGTAAAAAAACAGATACAGGACACTACCGACATGAATACACGTTTACTCTCGCGACTCGCGGCCAGCGCGATTTTCATTTTCACTTTGAACGCATGTGACGGAGGGACTTCACCATCAGCAGGAGAAGTTCTTGACAGGGTCGCACAATTTGAAACAGGTTTTTCAACGGCTACCATATACGATGATGTTAATGCTCAAATAACTGGTAACACAGTGGTTGTCACTGGAATGCAGCAATTTGGCGCAGACTGGCAAGACGATGAATCTGAATACTTCACCATCTCTGCACTCAATGGTGAAACTGAAATTCATACATTGCCATCACCGACGCGCAACATAGAATTAGAGAA
>CAYPDN010000518.1:0-2567 GCA_964409445.1 uncultured Granulosicoccaceae bacterium | reverse complement strand
TTGGAATCGATGCAATTCGGATGGCCCGATTCAACCACAAAGCTTTCACCACGGTTGTGCAACATCACTCCAGACTCTGGTGCCATTTGTACGCTGCCAAAACTATGGAAGACTGAATTGATAAAACTGCAGCTGTTTCGGTCTTTATCTACCACGGTAATTGTGACCGTACTTTGATGGGGTTTGGCAGTGAATTCAGGCAGTTTACTCAAGGCCTTTTCGGGGTTAATGCTGTTGCGTAGTTCATCTGCATAGTCGGATGACAGCAACCACTCGACCGGTACATCGCTGTGTCGCATATCTCCAACATAAAGATTTCTATCGCGATAAGCCAGGCGACCCGCTTCGACTTCCAGATGCAGTCTCTCTACAGACATCGGATCAACACCATCAACATCGAAGCCGCTGGCGATGTTTAACAACTGAAGTCCGATAATACCCTGACCATTAGGCGGAATCTGGTAGGCGCTGTAACCTTTGTAGTTTGTGCTGATCGGCTCAACATACTCACCGGACGCCGCTGCAAAGTCATCGAGCGTATGCAATCCGCCCAGACTCTGCAGATACGAAACAATATCTTCCGCTACCTCGCCAGTATAAAAAACCTCACGCCCTGATCTGCCAATTTTTTCAAGCGTTGCGGCAAGTTTGGGTTGTCTGTGCATCTGCCCGGCCGATAACGTTTTGCCGTTGTCTAAAAATACCGCTGCAGCATTAGCATCGTTTTGTAATAGCGCTAACTGCTTAGCCTGGTCATAGCTGACCCTGGACGATACCGGATATCCGTTGGAGGCGTAATTTATTGCATGTTGCAATATTTCTTCAAGCGGCAATGAACCGTGATCCTTATTCAAACGACACCACGCGTCAACTGCACCCGGCACAGTCACAGAATGTGGTGACTGGCGTTCAATTGATTTAATACCACGCTCTAAATACCAGTCTGCAGTTGCCGCCGCAGGCGTACTGCCAGAACCGTTGAACGAAATCATGGAATCAATATTTCCACCAGGTGCGTAAAAGCAAAAACAGTCGCCGCCGATACCTGTCGAGTGTGGCTCAACAACGCATTGCACAGCACATGCACCAATAGCAGCATCAAGCGCATTGCCACCTTGTTTGAGTAAATCTATGGCGGCTTCCGTTGCCAGTGGATGTGAAGTAGCGGCCATCCCGCTGGCCGCCAATACCGGGGAACGCCCCGGGAATTCAAGATTTCGCATAGCCGCCCTTACGCTTGCTTAACAAGGTTGACACAGTGTGCTTCATAAAAAGCACTTCACCGCATCAAACCGTGGATACTACCAGATTCGCGATACTTCGAGGCGGAGCCAGAAGCTCACAAGTGGAACCTGATTGAGTGACTATCGGGAGGATGGCGCTACTGGAAAAGTCGGTATGACAACATTGCCATTGCAGAAACACTAAGAGTTGCAATAGAGCTACAGATTAACGCTCGATTGTGTAGATAACATCAGCGCTTGATACAGTGCTGCTCGCGCCAATCAGCGATACGGTATCGGTGACTTTATAACGCATGTTAAAAGCCTGAATCCTGTCGAAAAGGCCTATACCGTAACTAACGTACAAATCCGGTGTGATGAACTTACCCAGGGTGTAGCTGACCCCGGTGCCCACCGGCTTGCCAAACAGAATATAAGAAATTGTATTTGCGTCGGTTTGCTGTGGCTCCGATTGAAGCTCAAATGTCGGAGCTTGCGCAGTACCCCTCACTTTCACACCTGCTTTAACTTCATACAGTGGAGCTTCACGTGCGACATCAAGTTCGAGTGCCGGGTTATCCAGCGGTCCGCCGGCAAAGAGTACTCGGCCGCGCTCCATAGTCAGTTTTTGCCCGTAGACAAGAAAATCACCACTCACAACTTCTATTGCTCCTGAACCACTGGGAACTTTACCCGGAGTCTGCTCAAGCGTTATCCCACCAGCCAGTGCACCGTCAAACGGTCCGGCCTTAACACGAACATCGTCACCAAGCGCTACTTTTATATTGAGCGCGACTCGGCTGTCATTTGCTTCCTTTTCCTGTTCTTTTTTATCGGCAGCACTTTCTACAATCGTAACATCAGGTGACTCTACGACAACGCCACTGTCACCACCGGTTTTTATGAACGCCGACGGTATCTCAAGTTCACCTGTTACTGAGATTGTTTCACCGTTAATAGCCATCTTCAAATCAGGTGATATCACCGCTTTTTGTCGCTTTGCGTTAGCAACCCGGAATTCTTCTCCTTTAACCTGTACTTCAAGATCTCCGCTCTCGGGATTAAAAAAGCCGCTTATACCGAGCTCACCGTCTCCGGATTTAATTTGACCATCAATATTCAGATTGCCATTGCCGTCGCTGGTCGCTTTGATATTTCCATCTTCAAGCTTTAAAGAGAGTGATGGTATTTCAGCTGCGAATCCCTGCAAACCGAGTTCACCAACCAACTGAGGTGCCTTAACGGTACCACCAAGTTGTAGCTCAGACGCAAACGCACCATCAATACTTCGCAACTGTGAAGCACCGATCCCGGCCAGGGAAATATCCTGTATTTCACTCACAA
>CAYPDN010000517.1:1329-2574 GCA_964409445.1 uncultured Granulosicoccaceae bacterium | reverse complement strand
GGGATAATCTCAATGATGTGGTTTACGTGACTAACCGGCGTATTGGCGGCTTTACGGGTGATGGCAACAACGCACATCTAACCACAGCTCGATCTGACCTTGGTGTCACTGATACCAATTCTGTCTTCGATGTTTACCTGTATGATTTTCCGCTTTCAGACCTGCCGTGAATAAACCCTGAGACGCGATGATGATTATCGATATTGACCGTAGCACCGTGCCAGAACTCACCACAAAGCAAATGATCGAAGTCGACCGCGCAATGATTGAAGACTACGGCATTACACTACTTCAGATGATGGAGAATGCCGGTCGTGGTTTAGCAATGCTGTCGCGCCATTATCTTGCTGACGATCTCACTGGTAAACAGGTTATGGTACTCGCGGGTTCCGGAGGTAATGGTGGTGGAGCAATGGTTGCGGCGCGGCGGCTTTCTGCCTGGGGTGCCAATGTTCAAGTTAATGTAACCCGTACTTTAGCTGATTACTCAGGTGTGCCTGCCCATCAGTTGAAGATACTGCAATCGATGAAGATACCTGTGAACAACCGAATACCCGACGGTACTTATAAACCTGATCTTATTCTGGATGGCATTGTCGGTTACAGCCTGAAAGGCGCGCCACGCGGGCTTGCTGCTGAACTTATCACCTGGGCCCAACAACAAAAATCATCAATTATCTCACTGGATACACCATCGGGCCTGGACACAACCAGTGGTGAAGCATTTGAGCCAGGGATAGATGCAACCGCAACGCTCACGTTGGCGCTACCAAAGCGGGGGCTGCAACATCCGAAGATCGGTACTCTGTATCTGGCTGATATCAGTGTGCCTGGCGATTTATATACAAATTATCTCGGCATTGATATACCACAACTATTTGTCCGTAGTGACATCGTTCGTTTGATTTAATTTAATCAATCATTTCAGTTATGTGCTCGAACCCTATGGTGTATGTTCATGAATTGCGATAGCAAGGCATAGAGGGACGGCCACCCATCCGTACCACTAGAAATCCGGCGGCCTTAACTATTAAAATATGAGACCGAGACTATTCGCGTCTTTTTATCTGTCAGCAATTTTCGCTAGTAAATTTTCCCACAATTCTGACACTGAGCTACTAATAGCCACTGCGGCATCTGCCAGAACAGGGAATGACGCGATCTCCGGACTGAAGAGTATCCCTCCCAGCAATCCGATAACTCCGGCTCCGATCAGTGTTGCTGTGAATAGGCCGCAAAATATAC
>CAYPDN010000517.1:0-1229 GCA_964409445.1 uncultured Granulosicoccaceae bacterium | reverse complement strand
TCAGTTGCACCTGCGCGTATTTTTTCGATGCCGGCCAGGTTGCCGGATAAGATAAAGCCAAAGGCCAGAGCCACTGTGAAAATAATGGCTCGTAGAAAAAATTTCACTATTGATTCCCTAAATGGAAAAATTGAAGGACAAGCACCGAAGTATTCCCACTCGGGAGTGCTCTTTGGTTACGTACCAGAACTTCTGGCTATTGCCTATGTTACAACCCGCTCGGTTTCCAGAACCCGATTGCGCTTGCGAAATACTAACCCTAACATGGCAACTAAATTAAGTAATGGCAGAACAGGATCTATCGATCTGGATTTTGCATCCGGTGTGGTCAGAGCACAACCTGTTCCGGTTGCGAGACTCCGCTTTGGTTCGGTTTGCGCTTGCTCTGGTTTTTCGGGTGTTTCATCAGCTGACACCCAGATGGGGGTTGACCATGCCCTCTCGCCGTTGTCCTGTGTTACGCGAATATAATAAAAATGTTCACCGACTCCCGGACTCTCTTGAAAGTCAATATCAATCACACCATTAGCAGATTCGTAACTTCCAATTTCCTGGTTATTTTTGATCAATGCAGCAGACAGTGAATCTGTTTTTCCAATGATATAGGCTTCTATTTTTGCGCTGTCTGTAGTTTCGATTTCAGATCCCATTGGCTGACCATCCATAAAAACCTCCATATAGATTCTATCTACGCTTGTCGCGTAGGTTTTATAGTTCCATAAAGAACTCCAAATAGAATCTCTGGTGAGATCCGTTGCCCAGATACCAGCTAGTCCACCCGGATAAACACCCCACGAAGATCGGCCAGGTCTTGAGTCATGATTATCACTGGCGCCGATGACACCGAAGCGTTTTCCGGCCTCTAATCCACCTTGCATATATTTGGAAAAATCGGCGGCCGGGTTTCTTAGTGGTCTGGGGTTGTCAGGGTATTCGTTTGTACCATGTGATGAATACACTTCAACAAATCTCGCGATCCGTTTGTCCCAGATTCCGAACGGGTATTGTGGGTCACCACGGTTATAGCTGAAGTGGTGAGGCGCTGTCATAGCACGTGGGGACGATGGGTCGCTGTTATATTGATTGCGCGTCCAGTCAAGAAAGTTCTGGTAGTTGTTGTGCCATTGAGAAATATGAGCTTCGTCGTCAAGGCGATAATACAGATTCATGTGATCCTGCCCGGCACCCGCCTCCTGGGCAAGCAAAGTGACGTATTTACCGGGATTATG
>CAYPDN010000516.1:0-2580 GCA_964409445.1 uncultured Granulosicoccaceae bacterium | reverse complement strand
AAAAAACCAAAGACAAGCTTGCCACCTACCCGGGCATTGAAGACATCACTGACACCTTTGCCAGTGGCAAGCAGGAACTGATACTCGAAATTAAACCCGCTGCAGAACAACTCGGGCTATCACTAGCTGATCTCTCGTCACAGGTCAGACAGGCATTCTTTGGATTTGAAGTACAAACCATTCAACGCGATCGCGATGACGTTCGTGTGGTGGTGCGCTACCCCTTAAGTGAAAGACAGTCGCTCGACAATCTGCAAACCATGATGATCAGAACAGCAGACGGCAGCAATGTGCCTTTTTCGGAAGTTGCAGATGCTAATATCGGTCGCGGTTTTTCATCAATCACACGTGTCGACCGCAAACGCACGGTAAGCATTGAAGCAGATATAGATAAAGAAAATACTGATATAGAAGCCATTAAGCGCGAGCTATTAGAAGACATGCCGGAAATACTGGCAAGCTTCCCCGACATTAGTTTTTCACTGGAAGGGGAAGCGGCCGAACAGCGCGACTCATTTGGCAGCTTGAGAATAGGCATCCTGTTCGTGCTCGCTGTGGTCTACACATTGCTGGCTATCCCTTTGCGTTCTTATGTACAACCCATAATGGTGATGCTGGTAATTCCGTTTGGCGTTGTTGGTGCAATACTCGGTCATGTCATCATGGGTATGAACCTGAGCATTATGAGCTATATGGGTATGCTTGCGCTTTCAGGTGTGGTCATAAACGACAGTCTCGTACTGGTCGACTTTGTAAACAAACGACGACTTGAAGGACTGAATGTCTCTAACTCGGTAAGGGTTGCTGGTGTTGCAAGATTCCGAGCTATTCTGCTCACATCTCTAACGACATTTTTCGGGCTGATGCCGTTGATTTTTGAAAAGAGTACCCAGGCACAGTTCCTCATCCCGATGGCCGTATCACTGGGATTTGGAATTATGTTTGCGACGCTGATTACACTGGTACTAATACCGTGCAATTATCTGATTCTGGAAGACATCAAAGGTCTGTTTTCATTTAAATCTGAAGAGCGTCGAGACCAACAAACCACGTAGGTCATTTAAACAGATACAAAAAAAGCCGGGACAAAGCCCGGCTTTTTTATAAGTATTACTTATATAGTGATTAAGAAGCTATTTTATAAGAATCGTCATCTGCGTCTTTCAAAGACAGATCTTTGCCTGCATTCGGATCTTCACCCGTTAAGTCACCACCTTCAGCAAGCTTGAGCTTCAGGCGCAGATCATTAACAGAATCAGCGTTGCGCATACCCTCTTCAACTGTAACTTCACCGGCTTTAATGAAGTCAAAGATAGCGTCATCAAAGGTAATCATGCCCTGCTCACGCGACTTCTTAACCAGCTCTTTCATCTCGTGAATATCACCCTTCTTCATCAATTCTGACATCAAAGGTGTATTAAGCAGAATCTCAACCGCCGCACGACGACCATTGCCATCCGGAGTCGCCAGCAGACGTTGTGATATGACCGCTTTCATGTTTAGTGACAGATCCAGCAACAACTGATTACGACGTTCTTCAGGGAAGAAGTTAATAATACGATCCATCGCCTGGTTGGTGTTGTTGGCGTGTAGTGTTGCAAGACACAAGTGACCGGTTTCCGCAAATGCGATAGCGTGCTCACAGGTGTGCTCGTCACGAATTTCACCAATCAGAATTACGTCCGGCGCCTGTCGCAGAGTATTCTTCAGTGCGATGTCGAAGGTTTCAGTATCAGTGCCGACTTCACGCTGTGTCACAAGACAACCCTTGTGCTGGTGAACAAATTCAACCGGATCCTCAATCGTAATGATATGACCCTGACTATTGGTGTTTCTATAGTCGATCAATGCTGCCAGACTGGTTGACTTACCAGAACCGGTACCACCAACAAAGATAACCAGCCCACGGGTAGTCATCGCAACTTCTTTAAGCACCTCTGGCAGATTAAGCTTTTCAAGAGAGGGTACTTCGAATCCAATAATACGAATAACCATGCCCGCACTACCACGCTGAACAAATGCGTTTACACGAAAGCGTGCAACATCCGGAACACTGATCGCAAAGTTACATTCGCGAGTGGTTCTGAATTCATCCTGCTCTTTCTCATCCATCACTGAAATAGTCAGTGCTTTAGTCTGTTCCGGCATCAACTTCTTGTCGGTGAGCGGAGTAATTTTGCCGTGCAATCGCATACAAGGCGGGGAACCGGCGGTGATGAACAAGTCAGAGCCACCAGCCTGCTGCATTTTGTTTAACAGACCGTCAAGGTATTTTTTCGCTGAATCGTTTTCCATAGTTCCCGCCCTCGTTTATTGGTTTTTATATGTTGCGACCGTTTATTAACGAGTCTTACAGTGAATCCGGGTTAGCTGCTTTTTTCTTGGCATCTTCAAGACTTACCAGTCCTTTATCCACCAGCTGTTTGAGATTTTGATCGAGGGTTTGCATACCAGCGCCCTGACCTGTTTGAATCGCAGAGTACATCTGAGCCACCTTATCTTCACGAATCAGGTTTCTGATCGCTGGAGTACCCATCATGATTTCGTGTGCAGCAACTCGACCACCACCCTCTTTCTTAA
>CAYPDN010000515.1:0-2591 GCA_964409445.1 uncultured Granulosicoccaceae bacterium | reverse complement strand
TCATCACCACCAATTCGCGCGGCGAAACAACCAGCATCCAGACTCTCCTGCAATCGACTGGCAAATACCGATAGCAACCGGTCACCAGCGTCATGACCAAGGGAATCATTCACCTGTTTAAAATAATCGAGATCGATGATGATGACACCTGCAAAGAGCTCTGCTTTTTGCCCTGCAACCTTTTGCTCTATAGCATCTGTTTCGGAAATCGATTCAGCATTCAGAGCTTCTATGCCATCGTTAAAAGCCTTACGGTTTGCCAGTCCGGTGAGTTCGTCTGTATACGCAATTGTCCGCAAATCTTTGTGCGATTGCGATATTGACTCCCGCATTGCATTAAAAGCGCTGATGAGTCCTCTGACTTCAATCACACCTTCAGGACGAAGCTCTTCACCATAGTCGCCATTCTTTAACGCCTCAGTTGCGCGGAATAACTGAGTGACCGGTGCTGATATCCGTCTGGCTTGTATGGTCGATAAAACCAGCGCAATGATCACCACTACAAACAAGGCAATGGTTGAGAATACCGACAGCACATTGGTCATTATAGCGATTTTCTCAACTCGACTGCGCATGGTAAAGACTTCGAGATCAGCAATCTCCGCAAGCTCACTGGCAATTTCTGCAGACAATGGTTCTACCCGCGTGCTGATGGTGTGCCATGCAACGTTACTGCGCGGTGATCTTTTGGACGCGATGATACTGTCAGAGAGACGCTCCAGCGCATCCAGCTGCTCGGTTATCTGTACAGGTAATAGTGAGACCGAGCCGGTGATTGACCCGGTAGACAGCCACGCAGTTAGTCTTCTAACCCGCTTAATGTTATCAAGATAGTTAGTGGCGTCCGCTTCATTACCCTCTACAACAAAGCGGCCGAGTGCGGCTTCTGCATCGGAGAGGCCCAGTCGCAGTCGAAAGAAAGATTCCCGTGTCGCTGCACCTGGGTTTACCTGCTTATATCTAAGCTTGTCTATTTTATCGACCAGTTTTTTTCGTGCTGGCCCAAACTCCTGGCTGAATACAAGTTTTGCAGGCTCGTTGCCAGACTTCGCAGCAACATCAATTGTCCAGTCCTGTAGTTTTTTGAGACGGGTCAGATTCTCATCAAGCTCAGACAATAACGCCTGACGCTCTGCTGTACTGTGCTTCTCGGAAAGTTGTTTCAGTGACTCAAACGCTGGTCTTATTTCAGTGCTCCATGCAAACCCAACGTTCCTGCGCAACGCAGGATTCTTTAACGCAACCCATCCTCTAAGATTGGCCTCTGATCGTTGCAGACCCAGCTGAACAGTCATCGCCGCATTTGCACTGGGAACGTTGACCAGCCTTATAGTTGTTATAGGCTCTCGCAGCATCTGCATTGCAACTGCTGCTAACACAAGTACAAGTGCCGCCAGACCCGCCACACGAAGGTGGGAGCGCAGCAGCTGTTGACGCAGGGTCGTATGCTGCGTCGCGTCGCTTGTGTTGTGAGAATCCTTTTTCAATTCAATTACTCAGTCCGATAACTCAGCTTGAGCCGTTCTAATTGATTCGAGGTAGTTGACGACACTAACCAGTTCTGCGTACAGGAGCTCCTGCCCCCATGGCGGCATTCTCTCTGATCTGCCTTGTGCTCTTCCACCCGAGCTTACGATTGCGATGGTCTGATCATGCGAAAGCGTACTGCGGGTTAAATCAGCTGGTGATGGGTTGCGAATTATGCGACTCATACGGCCATCCCCTTTGCCGGAAGCACCGTGACAAGTTTCGCATCGTGCACGATAGATCTTCTTACCATCGAATTTACCCGGAGATATCTCAACCGAAGCCAGCAGCTGCGTGGCATAGTTAAAGTCGTACCGAAGTACATCTATGAATTCTGTTACGGCTTCGATGTCTGCATCCGACAGTTCATCCTTCCAGGGTGGTGAAAGAGCTCTGGTGGTTTTCGGATCACTGCCATTTTCGATAATACGTCGCACTGCGTGACCGGAGTTGTCACTCGATTTGAGCCTGGTATTCGGATAATCGTGAACCAACAAAGCCATCGGTCCTTCGCCAAGCCCTTTGGACCCGTGGCAAAGTGCGCAACGCTCAAGGTACACCTGCGCTCCGCGATGTTCGTCAGTGCTCTCTGCACTGACGCGTGCCACCTGAAGGCACAATACTGCCAGAGCCAGCGCACGCGGCATTGTAAATCTCACTCTTCCACCTCAATGACCATTCTCATACTGGGGTGAATAGCGCATTCAACGTGAACTTCACCAGCCTCGTCAAACTTTACAGTTCTCGACTCTCCCTGCGGATACGAACCCAGATCAAAAGTCGATGTAGGTGAAAGACTGAACACATTATGAAAAAACGGGTCGTCATTGGTGAATTTTACCGTGTCACCCACTTTCACGCTCAATTGATCTACAGAGAAGCTTTTATCTTTTTGGCTGATATTCGGCATCTCAACAGTAACTACTTGCTCGACAGTACTTGATGACGTTGCTGATTTGGGAGGCAGTTGTTCAGCAACGAGTCGTCCAACTGTGAAGAAAAACGAAACTATAACGACTACTTGCAAGGCTGTTTTCATTTGAGATTTCTCTAATAACTTGTAC
>CAYPDN010000514.1:0-2599 GCA_964409445.1 uncultured Granulosicoccaceae bacterium | reverse complement strand
CACCGGCAGTCGCCTTGGCAGGAATTGTAATTCTTGGTCTGGCCATAAATTTCTCAGTGTGTTATTCGCCAGGGATCCCAGCTGAAACTGTCACGTTGCTACTCGTTTGATAAACACTGCCATTGCTGAGCCGCGCTACGGCGATCACATTCTGTGTTCCGGCAAGTCTTATTCGAGTGGATGCTTTGGCTTCACCACTTAACGGACTGAAGCTAAACGTTACCACCGCAGGTACTGGATTACCTTCGGCGAGTATCATCACCGAGTCGACGTAATTATCTGCGGTCATCGGGCTTTCGACAAAAATAGAGATCGGTACACTATTACTGATTTGCGCTATATCAGGGGTGGTTATTTTGAGCACACCCTTTTCAAATTCACGACCACCGGTGAATTTTTCTATTGCGTTGCGTACATCGTCTGTTGATGCAAAAACACCATCAACACCGAAAAATGCAGTCGCGGCAGCACTCGCACTTACAGTCAGGAATTTTCTTCTGGCTAAATGCAATTAGACTCTCCATCGTTTTCGATTTCAGGGTAGCTTAAGAACATCACATTGCTCCTCAGGCCTGCCTGTACCAGACCCCTATTCCGGTTCACGCATACAGAACAAGAGTATAGAGCCCAAAACCACGGTCGCTTAGAAAAATGCCAGACGTTGACCTCGCAAAACAGATAACCGGGCTGGCAGTTCCCATTGCTTTGAATTGAGCGCAGAATAGCTCAGCTTAAACCCGCTTAAGAACAGGTCACACGTTAGATGAATGATGAAACAGAAAAACCCGTCGAAATTCCGTTCCGGGTTCAACAGGTGGAATCTGAAGGACGCAAGTTTGCGGAAAAATACCTGTTCCCGCAGATGCAGCAGGCCTATGACGACGGCGCCGATCCGGACTATGCATTGTTCGCTTTAATGGAATGCGTTTCCCGAATAATACAAGCGCGACATGGCGGCAAACTCTCAGCAGCTGCAGATGACCTTGAGCATATGGCAAAAAGCTACGCTGAAAGCTGGCGGTTGTACGAAAAAGGCTAAACCGTGTACCTGTCCGGCACCAGAGTTAACTCCCAATCTAATTCGACCAGATGTTTCGGCTAGCCGCGTGAAATTAATGTCGAGGAAAACAATGCAATAACCCGTTTACAGGCGTAATGTCGAACTATTGCAACATTATCTGCGAGTCCAAATGACGCAGCGACTTCAACCATCTGCAGGTCCAATTTCTACCGGTTTTGACAAAAACCCGGCGCAGTCGTTTTCACTGCACGCTGATGCCTATACGCAGTCAGAATGGTTTGCAGCAGACAAGCAAAATATTATCGCCCGAAGCTGGCAATGGGTTTGTCATGTAGAGAAAACCCGTGAACCGGGCTCGTATACCACTGCGGAAATCGCCGGGCAACCGATTGCGGTGGTTCGCGATAAATCTGGTGCGTTGCGAGCATTTTATAACGTCTGTAAACATCGCGCGCATCACCTGCTTTCAGGTGAAGGAAAAACATCTCTTATAGTCTGTCCCTACCATGCATGGGCCTACAAGCTCGACGGTCAGCTGCAGGGTGCACCACACACCAAAAACCTGACTCAATTTAACAAGAGCGAAATCTGTCTTGATCAGGTACAGGTAGAAGAATTCTGTGGATTTGTATTCGTAAACCTGGACCCGAACGCTACCTCCCTCGCTAAACAGTCAGGCAACCTTGAAACCGAAATTATGCACTGGGCACCCGATGTTGCAGACCTGACTTTTGGCTATCGATTGTCATACGATATTAAATCAAACTGGAAAAATGTCGTCGACAATTTCCTCGAATGCTATCACTGCCCCGTTGCACATAAGGACTTTTGCAATCTGGTAGATATGGATACCTATAAAGTAACAACGCACGGCATCTACTCAAGCCACATGGCGGACGCCGGCAATACACCCAATACCGCTTACGATGTGTCAGAGGCGACCGTAAAAACCCATGCAGTGTGGTGGCTATGGCCCACCACCTGTTTGATGCGGTATCCGGGACGTTCAAGCATGATTGTATTAAACGTCATTCCAGTGGGCACGGATCGCACGCTTGAAACCTATGATTTTTATCTCGAATCGCCAGAACCAAATGACATGGAGCTGGAGACCATTCGCTACCTCGATGAAGTTCTTCAGGTTGAAGATATAAATCTGGTTGAGAGCGTGCAAAAAGGCATGAGTACACCAGCGTTTAATCAGGGCCGGATCGTACACGACCCGGAGGGCTCGGGAAAATCAGAGCACGCCCTGCATCACTTCCACGGACTAGTGCTCGATGCATACGACGCTAACCGATAATAAAGACCAAACAATTCTCAGCTACCATTTGCCCGGCAACCACCTTCGTCACCATTGGGAATAACTGAAAATGAAACTTGCAGGTAAGGTCGCGATTGTAACTGGCGGGCGTGGCGGCATTGGCAGAGCAGTTGTTAAGCGACTTATGCAGGAAGGTGCAAATGTATACGCAGCGGATTTAACCGAACAGGGTTCTCTACAACAGCACAATGACGATGGCAGTCGCTTTGTAAAACTGGATGTGACGTCCGAGTCTGATGCTAAATCCATGTTTA
>CAYPDN010000513.1:0-2611 GCA_964409445.1 uncultured Granulosicoccaceae bacterium | reverse complement strand
GAACAGCTATTACTGTCATATTCCAGCGCCATGATGAAAAAACCGATGGATTTAGTGGCGAGCATGAGCAACCTGGTTGCACAACACTACTTATTGCAATCGCGTCAAATACCACCCGCTGGCCCGGAAAGTTTTAACGAAACAGCTGAAATCATCAGTATATTTATGGGGTTTGGTGTATTGGTGGCCAATTCTGCCTACACCTTTAGAGGAAGTTGCGCGAGTTGTTACGATGCAAGAGCCAATAGATCCGCGGCGTTATCAGAAAATGAAGCTGTTTTTGCCCTTGCGTTGTTTACACTGCTTAAAGAAATACCTGCAGGCCGTGCTACCGCAGAACTAAAACCTTACTTGCGTGGTACCTTTAAAAAGGCGATTAAACAAATCAAAGCAAACGAAACGGCCTATCAAGCACTACAACATAAGCTCGCTCAACATACAGATAAAGACATCGACTCCTCTGGCGCACAGCTAATGCACTAATGATAAACAATCAGTACATGAGCTAGTGTCAGAGACCTGGTTCTGCCTGGAAGCAAATGGACCTCTTAAAATAATCTCACGGCAGTGCCAAAATAAAATCGACCAACGTTTCGATATCTTCCTGACTCACTTGTGGAAAATTAGCGGGCATAGGAATACCACCTGTCTGGTCAATCCAGTTGCCTGCCCCGCCATTTTTGACTGCCTCAATCAACTTTTGTCTGCCTTGTGGATCATCACGATAGCGATCGGCAACATCCATCCACGCTGGTCCGACCAACTTACTGTCTATCGCGTGGCAACCAGTGCAACCGCTTTGCAAAGCAAGAGCAGGCATTTCAGCTACGTTTGCTGCCACATTATCTGCATTCCCATCTGGCTGTTCATCACCTGGCTGTTTTGCAGTGTCTGCCGATGCGACGTCGTGATGCTGATGCAAAAACCGCACAATCTGCTCGAACTCCGACATGCTGGCCTCCAATCCGTTGCTGACCATTCGGGTGACAAGCTGCTGTACTTCATCAGCGCTTTCAAAACTCTTATCCAGCGCCAGATCAGGTGAGTGGCACAGTGAACATTTACTTTCGAATACTTCGCGTGCAGCAACAACATCGAAATCGGCAGAATCCTCCTTGACCATCTCTTTTACTTTTTTCATGGCGTCCATACTATCCGCAGACGCACTAAGTTGTTTTCGCCGTTCCATGATTGTGTTTTGCAGCGTTGGTGTAATGGCAATCAGGTAGCCTGTTATCTGCCATTTTTCCTGCTCAGAAAAACTCGTAACCACTGTGGCACGATTCGCCATGCGCTCAACCGTGTCGCGCCAGTTTTTAGGAGTCCGCGGGCGTGCGAGTATTGTGCGAAGGTCATGGCACTGAACACATTTGCTGCGCAACAATTGCCGTCCTTCGAACAATGACCCCCGACTGGCCATCTCATCGATCGATAGCGGAATTGTTTCCGGGTCGTAGCCAATGTCTGGAAGCTGTTCACGCACCCGCTGCAATCGCTCCTCAGAGAAACCTTCACCACCAAGCGCTTGTGCTGCAAGTACACGTTCGCGCCATACTGAGGGCAGCGCAAGTCCCATCAGCACCACGGTCAGTATAAATAGTGTTGTGCCCAGGGGCGGCGCAAGTGTTGATTCAAGGTGTTTGAAAAACCGCACTATCGCAATTTTTACAATCAACAATCCCCCGATGCTGTACCCAAGTACCAGATGAAATACAGTACGCGCCGGCAGTTCTATTTGATAGGTCCACATCCGTGGCAGCATTTGAATCATCAAATAGATATAGATTGCGACAAACATCCAGCCCATCAGCCGGTGTAACGCCATGGCCCAGCGCGGTGCCGAACTGCGATGTTCTTTTTTACTGAATGGGTAGCCCCACAAGTGGTACATCAGAAAAGTTGCACTGAACGCCAGCGCTACAAAAACAATGGCCAGAAAAACGTTGATAGCTGAAGACAAAATTATTCCTGTGACCGGTTGTGAATACGTTAGGGGTTCAAGTCCTGATGCAGCACATTATAATGCCAATTTCGACTCAGTTCAGACACTGTTAGGCCTTAAACGAAGAACGACGGTTTTTGAGCAGATGCACCGCATATTGGGTTCGCGCCTGTGAGATATTATCAACCCCCTCCTCCTCGCACCAGACTTCAAGCTGCTCGATTTTGATAGACACTTTTTGGATATGCTGTCCTTCATCCCGAAGATCCTGAATTGCGCGAGACGCGTTACTCTTCCACTCATCATAAGTATCATCCAGATTTTCTTTATCTGCAGCGGTCGCTTTGAGTTTTTCCCACTCATCAGGCTGATACCAACAGAACGCGACACTCAACTCACTCATGGCTATACCGGATCTTTAAACCAATCGATAATCACCCGCATATTTTTCTCCTCGCAATCCTTTTATCTAATAAACAGATTGACAGTCGTTGCGATAGTACAGCCCAGCTACAAAAAGCTCCATACATTTATTCCATTGGTAAAAAGACGCAGCCTGGAGCGGTCGATAGCCAGACATCCAGCATTTCTTAGATAAACCATATAATGATAGGCTTACAGGCATGTGCCCGTAGTAGCACGAATGTTCTTAGTACTACTTCAGTACGT
>CAYPDN010000512.1:0-2615 GCA_964409445.1 uncultured Granulosicoccaceae bacterium | reverse complement strand
TGGCGCTTTGACGCCGGATTGAAGGGGCGTCCATCTCATCAGTCACTGTAAAAAGGAGATACGACCTTAGTAACGTATCGGGCGCACTGCTGTAGTGAAGGAGGAAAATCGCCAGAGGGAAAGGGCCTGAACTAACCTTGTCAATGTTAAAGCGACTACAAGCACGAAGCTTGGCTTTACCGGCGAAGAGCTGGGTACTGCGATACATGCAATCGCAACGGTGGCTCGGCTCACATAAAAATAACGGTGTAATCGACAACAGGGGATGGAGGCTCAAATTTTGCGTGGAATACAAACAGGGAGCCGTTTATTTTGTTTTCAATCACATTTGCCCATCGAGCCTGCCTTTCCGGTTTTGCAAAATCCGCTAAAGCGTCGAAAAGACTCATAAAAGGGCTGATCCTCGCAGCCTATTTTCCACTTCTTTTTAGTTGTGGCGTAGCTTCTTCTAACGAGGCTGCGACCCTATTGGAAAACGCTGAAAAGCATGAGAAGCTATTGGAGTTGCTTCGCCTCGCAAATCAACCTGAGATGTGCGCACCGGCACTGGAGCGACTCTGCGGGTCTGAACCCGACCGCGAACAGTGCATATCGATCAATAAACAACACCTGAGTTGTTGCGCCGCTTCTGTTACGCAGACTGCCGGAAGTCCGTTGCAGCGCGATACACTCCACGAGGGACTGATGGTTCCAGCGGGCTCAATGATCACCTATGACTATAACTGTATGTCATCTGCGGTCAGTGCAAATCAGCCGATGCGCTACCACCATGTATTGATCGAGGCTGCTGACAGGCAGGAAATAGAAATTCCCAGAGGTGCCAGGCCATTGTTTGCTGTGGTATCCGGAAACCAGGAGTTGCACGGACTTAAACTTCGCCGTGGTAAATCATTCGTGCGTTTTCATGGTAACGGTATGCCAAAGCGTGTAAGCCTTGCAGTTGAATCGAAGC
This sequence comes from uncultured Granulosicoccaceae bacterium, assembly GCA_964409445.1. Lineage (GTDB taxonomy): Bacteria > Pseudomonadota > Gammaproteobacteria > Granulosicoccales > Granulosicoccaceae. The sequence continues at coordinate 1,663 of CAYPDN010000512.1, read as the reverse complement.
AGAACGAGCTTTGGTTTAAACCGATGGAGCAGCGGAGCGGTGGGGCTGATACGAAGCCTGCCGCGACTGATTTAACCGAACTACACTCTAACGGTCTGGTAGCAGTAGGCAATCTCTCCCGGCCTTCAGTGATTAACGGAATCGAGTTTGCACCCGGGGTAACAAAATTACACGACACCGGCACGGTAGCCGCCGGTCGATTATTGCAATCACAAAGGTTTGGAAAAATTGATTTACCTGCTTATAGCAGAATGTCATTTTCTGCATCGGGTCAGCCGGTTTCTTTTATTCTGCCAAACTTATCCAACCCCGAAAATACGCCTGAACTTTATGATATTGACGGACTGAAGGTAAGAGCTCAGGAAATTAAAGTGTATCCGGACTATGCAATCAGGAGTGTCACTGTAGGTGATTTCAGCGTTTATCAGGGCAAGCTATATCCTCCATCCACAAAGATTACTTTTAATTCTAACGGTAGTGTGGCGTCTGACAGCTTCTATGATGAAATTGAAAGCCCTGCTAAGGGGAACGGCTATCAAAGATATCCACGTATTTTGCAGACAGTGGAAACAATAGGCGACATAACTTTGCCGGCAGGATCTTTTGTTTATAGTGATCGTTCGGGTGGAGCGGGTTCAATTGTGCTGCCAGAGCGTCTTGAATATGCAGGCTTAACTTTTGCGGTGGGGAAAATTTCGTTGCTTAAAGATGGTGCGGTGAGGTATGGGCGGCTCGAGAATGATCAAGCGTACAACGGCATTCATATCAGTTCGCGGGAGAGTATCTCACTCCATTCTAACGGCAAGCTTAAAAAAGTCATGTTAGCCAAAGATTCCATGGTTGGTGATATAGATTTTAAATCAGGCAGCAGTATAAGCTTTGACGCAGACGGTAATGTGGAATCCGGTGTGTTAGCTGATGCAGCTATGGTATTTGGTTTTCAGTTGCCCGAATCATCCCATCTGACTTTTCATCAGAAAGTGTTAAGACGGATTAGAACAAAAGAAGCTGTAAAACTAAACGGTATTGACTTTGATGGCCGGATGATTGAGGTTCGCTCCCATGGAGTGGTCAGAACCGGAATTCTTGACAGAGACACGACATTTGATGGAACTACAGTGCCTGCCGGTACCAGAGTACTACTGTCTCCCGATGGCGAGCTTTGGCGCACCGATTTTGTTGGTAAAAAGAAAGACCTGCCATCGGGAATCTATGATCGTTCCGGGATGCAGGTGTATAGGGAATTGCTGGATCCGCCATCCAGAGAGTTGTGTAACGCTTTGAAGGAACAAAACTATCAAACCGGAGGCATGGGCGGACATGATTTTCGTGAAGAGTGCCTGCGATATTCTGAATTGCAGGACTAGCTAAAGCGTTTCGTGAAATTTGCCGTTGTCCACACGCAAACGTGTTTGCTCTTGTTCTTCGCTGTCTTTGCCATCCAACAACTCTATACGCAATCCTTCATGGCGGTAGACACAAGACCCGCCAGATAACATGCCGCGCAAGCGTGCCCCAAGAGCACGCTTTTTCCTAACCTGATGCGGTTGCAAATCATCGAATTCACGCGGCGTGATTGGTGGTTAAATGCCATTCGCCCGAGGCAGTGCAATTGATGGCTGTTACTTCAGTAAAGAAAGCTGCAAAATCCCGCACTGAAAAA
>CAYPDN010000511.1:0-2631 GCA_964409445.1 uncultured Granulosicoccaceae bacterium | reverse complement strand
CGTACGTCCGGGTGGACGATAATCGGGTCTGCCGCTTTGTCGGGGTTTTTGGTACCGGACAATGAACGCATCTGCAGTCGATCACGTGCGTAATCAAGTGACTGCTGAAAACCGTACTCTGCATGTGCAAGCCCTTGCAGTGCGGTGCCCAGTCGAGCTGCATTCATAAACGTAAACATGCAGTTCAACCCGCGGTTGGGAGGACCGATAAGCCAGCCCTTTGCACCATCAAAGTTCAATACTGCAGTGGCATTGCCGTGAATACCCATCTTGTGTTCAATAGAACCGCAACTGACACCGTTGCGCTCACCAGCTTCACCGCTCGCATCGGGCACCATCTTTGGCACGATGAAAAGCGATATGCCTCTGGTACCTTTTGGTGCATCCGGCAGACGCGCCAGTACGATGTGTACAATGTTATCGGTCATATCGTGTTCACCGGCCGATATGAAAATCTTGGTGCCGGAAATCGCATAGCTGCCATCGTCGTTTGGCTCTGCGCGCGTGCGCAACATGCCAAGGTCTGTGCCGCAGTGCGATTCGGTAAGACACATGGTGCCGGTCCATTCACCAGAAGTGAGCTTGCCGAGGTAGGCAGCTTTTTGTTCATCGGTACCATGCGCAGTAATAGTTGCATGCGCGCCGTGACTAAGCCCCGGATACATTGCCCAGGCCCAGTTGGCAGTACCCGCCATCTCACTTAATAAGGTTGCCATTGAGGGTGGCAATCCCTGGCCGCCAAAATCCGGGTCCGCTGAAAGACTGGCCCAGCCGCCTTCAACATAAGCAGCGTATGCCTCTTTGAATCCGTCCGGAGTTGTCACGACAGTATCGTCCCACGTGCAGCCCTGCTGATCGCCAGACTGGTTGATCGGCGCCAGCTCCTGTTCGACGAATTTAGAGGCTTCCTCAAGGATGGCCCCGAGCAGATCTTCACCTACTTCTTCATATCCGCCGAGCTCAGCGCATTTTGAGGTGTATTGAAAAACCTCCTGCAGGCTGAAACGCATGTCTCTGAGTGGCGCTTTGTAATCGGGCATTTATCCAGATCTCCGAATTATTCTGTGTTGGTGGGTTCGGTCGGTACTGCACTGATTGGGAGACCGGTAAATAAGCCCCACAACTGTTTCCCAAAGTATGGTTGATTTTACCACCAGTATACGAAACATCACCGGATGTGGTAAACGAGTGTTGATACTAGCATTACGCCACGTACGTATTTCTCGATATTTCGCGGGTCCGGCAGAGCGCCGAAATGTCGATAGGGCGTCACCAAAACCGCCGTTATAATAAAATGAGTTGCTTACGCTGGCGTGATTCGCTTAATCTCATGGATCACATTGGAGGATCACATGAAAAAACCTATCAATCGTCGCAAGTTTCTTAAGGGCTCAGCGCTGGCGGCCACCGCCACAGCGGCTGGCACTATCACCAGCGCACCTGCCATTGCTCAGTCAGCACCGGTACTTAAAATGCAGGCTGCCTGGGGTGGCGGCATATTCCTGGAAAATGCTCAGTCTTACGTTGACCGCGTCAACGACATGGCGGGCTCTGCCATGAAACTTGAACTCCTGCCGGTAAACTCGGTAGTAAAGACCAGTCAAATGCAGGATGCCGTACATCGCGGCGTACTCGACGCTGCTCACTATGTACCCGCCTACTGGTATTCAAAGTCACCGGTGGCATCCTTGTTCGGTACCGGCCCATGCTTCGGCTGGTCCAGTCAGGAAGTACTCGGCTGGATCAACTACGGTGGTGGTCAGGAACTGTTTGACGAGTTAATGGGAAGCCTGGGCCTTAATCTGGTCAGCTTCTTCAACAGTCCAATGCCTGCTCAACCACTTGGCTGGTTTAAAGAAGAGATCAAGGGCGCTGATCAAATGGACGGCCTTAAGTACCGTACCGTTGGACTGGCTGCTGACGTACTACTCGAAATGGGTATGTCAGTTGTGCAACTACCCGGTGGTGAAATTCAACCGGCGATGAAATCGGGGTTAATTGATGCTGCAGAATTTAATAACCCGACTTCGGATCGTGACTTTGGTATGCAGGATGTCTCAAAGCACTATCACCTGGCGAGTTTCCACCAGTCACAGGAATTCTTCGAATGCTCGTTCAACAAGAAGAAGTACGATGCGCTGGCTCCTGAACTTCAATCAATCCTTAAGTACGCTTCTGAAGCGGAGAACTCAAACTTCTACTGGCATAATACCCGCCGATATGCAGACGATCTGGTTACCTTGAAAGAAGAGCAAGGCGTGAACGTCTATCGCACTCCGGACTCTGTGATGCAGGCACAACTCGAAGCATGGGACAAAGTAGTTGATCGCATCTCAGGTGAAGATGAATTCTTCGCCAAAGTGATCGATTCGCAAAAGGCTTACGCCAAGAGCGTGATGAACTACCTGAACCTTAACCAGCCTGACTACAAGCTGGCATACAAGCACTACTTCGGGTAGATCGCCTTCACAAAGCAGTATTGATTCGCGGGAGCCTTCGTGCTCCCGCTTCTCTTTTACAAATACAAACTCGACCGGAGTAAGGCGTGACAAAATTTGTTTATGCCGTTGAAAGCCTGAGCAACTGGGTAGGAAAAGCTTATGGCTGGTGCATCCTTATACTTACACTATC
>CAYPDN010000510.1:0-2641 GCA_964409445.1 uncultured Granulosicoccaceae bacterium | reverse complement strand
GAAAAGTGACTCGTAGAGCCAGGGACTGGCTTCGAAAAACGGCATGGATGCCAAGCCTACTCGTAAAGTAAGCACGACAAGCTAGCAAGCCAGAGCCACAAGTAAAAGCGACAAACCAAAACAAAAAAACGGCTGCCGTATAAAACGGCAGCCGCCAACTTCAAACAAATAAAACTAAAACAGCTTACTGCTGAACCTCCAGCTTACCACCAGTCCCCAGACCACCTTCAACAGTCTGCGCTTCGTAGTTGCGAAGTGCTTTAACCATCTGATTGTAAGAATCAAGGAAAGCCGCTGTCACGATTTTACCTTCAGGTGTTTTAGTGTAGCCGCCAGCACCTGCGAAAGCACCGCCGAAAACACCACCGAACAGACCGAAGTCAAAGTTCTGTGCGCTGCCGGTGGCTGCAGATACCTGAACTCCACTGCGATTGTCGATTAACAGCAGTGTTGTGGCTGCTTCGTTTCTGCCGAACTTACCTGCTACTGCAGATCCGACACTGCCGAGCAGACTGCCTGCCAGTGCGGCTGCACCGCCACCGGTTTTTTCTGAGTGCTGAACAGATGGGGAAGCAGTGTAATCTGCTGATACCAACTGGCCGCTGCCGAAGTTACTCGTATCTCTGAGTTCTCCACTGTTGGCAAGTGCTCGCTCTTTTTCAACGGCTGCCAGTGCGCGGCCACGCTCAACGATAACGAAGCAGTTTGACTGCTGAATCATCAGTCGCAACACGGGAATTGTGCTGCCAAGCTGTGGGAAAGCGGCACGATAACGGTTCCACCATGGCAATGAAGTATCTTCGAACATGGACAGTGTGCCCAGTGGGGCTTCGCAGGTTTCAAGCGCTGTATTAACACCATCGACCGCTGCGCCGCCGGCAGCTCCGGAAATCAGGTTGTTGGACCCGCCTCCAAGCTTGGCTGAAGTTGATACGCATCCTGACAATGCGAGCACCATACCTGCGGCGAGAAATGTTGATGCCATCGTGGCACGTGAAAAATAAATCTTCATCATTTAAGTCTCCTCAGACTAACTTCAATACATAGGGCGTATCCTACTTAACTAAGTAACCGGAGTACATCGTGTTTGTTACCCGCTAGCTGTCAATGGGGTTGAGATCACAGTGAGGAGATGGTTTTGTTTCAGGTTGTGGCCTGTTACACATAGTTGAAATGACTACTTATTTCGATCAGAAGGCTTTTTATGCCGGCTGATTTGTCCGGCTTTTAGGTCTCAGACTTTGAGCCGGCCCAGGCCGGTGGGCCGGATCGAGGCATAGACAACGCTACGCAGATGTATCTTCCGATTGATCAGCGTGCTTGTCGCCTTTTTTGTGTCCATGCCTGCCTTTTTTACCGCGTCGATCTTTTTTGGCTTCTTCGTAGCCGGCGCGCTCTGCATCTGAAACCGTACCGTCACCATCTACGTCGAGCTGTACTTCAATGGCTGCACGTCGCGCTTCTTTGGCAGCCTTTTTTTCACTGCGAGACAGTTCTCCGTCTCCGTCTGTGTCGAACTGCGAGACCATTGCTGCACGTCTTGCTGTTTTTAGTACTTTGCGTTCTGCGCGCGAAAGTTCGCCGTCACCGTTGGTGTCGTACTGTTGTAGCGCTGTTGCCTTTCGGGCTTCACGGCTCTGAGCAATTTCTTCAGCAGAAATAACTCCGTCACCGTTGAAGTCGGTCAGTGTCGGTGGAGTGAACGCCCAGACCGGTGCGGCGATGATGCCGGCAAGTGCGATTGAGGCTACTGTTCGGATTGCGTTTATCCTTGATACCATTTTGGAGTAATCACCTTTTCTATTAATTGATTCTGATCAGGTGATACCTGATCAGGTTGAGCTTTTCTGTAAACTCAAATAAATTATCGGACGAGATTGTGCAGAAAACGTGCATGAATGAGGGAGCTATTGTGGGAATAAAGTGTAGTGCATTCACAGTTCTGTCTCAAACTTGTAGCCGATGCCATAAACTGAATGGATATACTCGGATTCGTTATCCAGGCTTTTAAGCTTTTGACGAAGTTTCTTAATGTGGCTGTCAATGGTTCGGTCACTGACAATTCGGTTATCTGAATAGATGCGATGCATCAGTTGTTCACGATTATAGATTCGACCCGGATGCGCTACCATAGTTTTAAGTAGTCCAAGTTCAATTTGCGTCAGGCTGCAGCTCTGACCTTTAATCTTTACTACGGCTTCGTGTTCTTCCAGTACAAAGTTCTCACTGGGTGTGGTTTGTGCGGAACCCGTACGCCTGAGTACAGCTTTGACTCGAGCAACCACTTCGCGCGGGCTATAAGGTTTGCAGATATAGTCGTCTGCACCGAGTTCCAGGCCCAGTAATCTGTCTATCTCTTCAACGCGTGCTGTCATCATGATGATTGGCACAGCGGATGTCTTTCTGATTTCGCGACATATAGTCATCCCATCGGTGCCCGGAAGCATCAGGTCCAGCAGAATCAAGTCTGGCAGCTGTTGTTGCAGTGCTTCCAGTGCTTCAGTGCCGTTGTTGTGGATTGATGTCAGGTAGTCTTCTTTTTGCAGGTAGTCTTGCAACAGTGTTGCAAGCTTCGACTCATCTTCAACTATTGCAATTTGCATTTATGCAAGCCCGGGTTTGGGGAAATTAATAATTACTT
>CAYPDN010000509.1:0-2653 GCA_964409445.1 uncultured Granulosicoccaceae bacterium | reverse complement strand
AGGTTCCTGAGCCGGTAACGGTTCAGGGTCATCAATGCGGTTTCAGAGCCGGAGAAGAATCCGGACAGCGCGATCAGTACTAACAAGGTGATCAGTACGATGCCGGTGGGCAGATCGTTCAATTAACGTGTAAGTCCTTGCCTGCGAAGTAAGTGATATAAGTATAGTCTCGTGATTCTCGTGTCAAGCCAGTAATGACCGGGAGACAAGACCTTTTTTGATAGTTACGACAGCAGTAGCTCTTTGACAAACTTGCTGCCGAAATATCCGAGCAGCAGGGCGATATAGGCACCGAGGGTCATTTTCGCTGCCTTCTGACCCCGCCAACCAAGGCGGAAATGGCCGATCAGTAGTATCGCTAACAGCAACAATGCGAGGATAGACAGCGCGGTTTTGTGGACCAGACGCTGAGCAAAAAGGTCATCCAGAAATATAAAGCCTGTGATCAGCGCAAGTGACAGCAGCAGAAAGCTTGCGATTAACAGCTGCAACAACACCTGCTCCATCAATTTCAGCGAAGGCAGAGCGCGCAACAAGCCACCTGGTCGATGGGCTCGCAGACGTTTGTCCTGCAGTGAAACCAGAATTGACTGCACAGCCGCCATCGTTAGCAGTGCGTAGGCGGTTATTGAGATCAGTACGTGCCATTGCAATTGCGGTTCAACGGATAGATCGTGCTGACCTGCAAAAAGCAGCGCACAGCCAAGTACTGCAGCACTGGCTGGAAAAACAATCAGTCCCAGTGACAGCACTGGCCGGGCAATGCTTACCAGCAGTAACAATATGACGGTAAACCACGCTGTAACCGACAGGGAGTTAAAGAATGAGAAGTTCAGAGCGCCAGATTTAAATGCCGTGCCGTGTAGTACCGTGGCATGAAGCAGTACGCCAAGCAGTGCAATTGCACCGACTATCAACACCAGCTTGCGACTCATACCAGTCGTTGCCTGGCTGGTACTCGTCTTGCCGATATTCGCCTGGTCGCTATTCGGCAGGCTGGCGCTGTCTTGCTCGGTCGTGGCGCTGCGCCACAACAGCGCAGCGCTGGCAAGGTAGAGCATCAGCGCGGCGATACCGGGTATGTATTGATTCACAGTCGGGACTCCATAAGGTGATTCTACTGTGCTTCGGAGCAGAATGAAGCAATTGTTGCGGTTGCGGCGGGGATCGATGCAAAGATGGTGTAGAGGTATGGATTTGTAAAGGCCCTCTGCCGGATAGACTAAATCTTTCCTTGTCGGCCCGTGCGCCACTTGTATGACTTATAATAGTGACCAGATAAACGGTTTCGGACTCGCAGGAAAACGGTTCGACCATTGAAGCCATGTGGAAATGCCATGTTTGAAAATCTAAGTGAACGACTAGGTAAAACGGTCAAAAATCTTCGCGGCCAGGGACGCCTGTCGGAGCAGAATATCAAGGATGCGCTGCGTGAAGTTCGCATGGCGCTTCTCGAGGCGGATGTCGCGCTGCCAGTGGTGAAGCAGTTCATCGCATCGGTGCAGACCAAAGCACTCGGACAGGAAGTGCTTGGCAGTCTGTCACCGGGTCAGTCTCTGATCAAAGTCGTCAACGACGAGCTCGTGCAGATCATGGGGGCGGAGTCGGAAAGTCTTAACCTGTCGACCAAACCACCAGCTGTTGTATTGATGGCTGGACTGCAGGGTTCTGGTAAAACCACCACCACTGGTAAGCTCGCGCTGCGCTTAAAAGACAAGGAAAAGCGCAAAGTTATGGTAGTGAGCTGCGACGTTTATCGACCGGCTGCAATAAAGCAGCTTGAAAAGGTTGCTGGTGATGTCGGTGTTGAATTTTTTCCAAGTGAACCTGATCAATCACCGCAGGACATTGCCGCTGCAGCGCTTGCCCATGCAAAAAAGCAACTGGTTGATGTACTGATCGTAGATACCGCAGGTCGTCTGGCCATTGATGAAGAGATGATGGCCGAGATCAAGCTACTTAATCAGTCGCTGTCACCAATCGAAACCTTGTTTGTGGTTGACAGCATGACTGGTCAGGACGCCGCCACCACAGCTCAGGCATTTGGTGAAGCCCTGCCATTAACCGGTGTCATTCTTACTAAAACAGATGGTGATGCACGTGGTGGTGCAGCGCTTTCTGTCAGAGTAATCACTGGTAAGCCGATCAAGTTCATCGGTGCCGGTGAAAAAATGGCAGCACTGGAAGCCTTTCACCCAGACCGTGTTGCATCACGCATACTGGGTATGGGTGATGTAGTTAGTTTGGTAGAAGAAGTCCATGAAAAGGTCGATCACGACAAAGCCGAAAAGCTCGCCCGCAAGATGCAAAAGGGTAAGAATTTCGACATGGTTGATCTGCGTGATCAGATGGAACAGATGCAGAAAATGGGTGGTATGGCATCGCTAATGGACAAGCTGCCGGGTGCTGCCAATCTGCCGGATGCAGTAAAGAACCAGGCTAATGACAAAGAAGTTGGTCGAACTATCGCCATTATTAATTCAATGACGCCACAGGAGCGCAAGTTCCCTGCGGTTATAAAAGGTTCACGCAAGAAACGTATTGCTGCGGGTTCCGGTGTGCAGATACAGGATGTAAATAAATTGCTTAAGCAGCATCTTCAGATGAGTAAGATGATGAAGAAGATGGCTAAAGGCGGGATGAAGAAGATGCT
>CAYPDN010000508.1:0-2656 GCA_964409445.1 uncultured Granulosicoccaceae bacterium | reverse complement strand
GATGATATTAGGCTTGCTAACAGCACTCGCGAATACCTTGAAGGCAATGGTTATTGTGTGTCTCTGGAGCACCGGGGAGACACAGCGGTCGATCGCATACGACACGATCTTCCAGATCTGGTCATCCTGGATCTCATGCTACCTGGGCTTGACGGCCATGAAGTATGCAAGAACGTGAGGCCTGCTTACTGCGGCCCGATTTTGATGCTTACCGCGCGCGACGATGATATGGACCAGGTAATAGGCCTTGAAATTGGCGCGGATGATTACGTCATCAAACCGGTTGTACCGCGAATATTGCTGGCTCGCATCAGGGCTCTGCTGAGACACGACCAACGAGTAAGTGATTCTGCTCTAAGCACTAACCACCATAGTGCAACGTTTGGCAAACTACACATTGACTACAGCAATAGAAATATCACGTTGGATGGCTCAACAATCATCTGTACGGAAGTTGAATTTCAACTCTTGTGGGTTCTGGCCTCACATGCCGGGCAGATTCTTGACCGAGAATTTCTCTACCGTACACTCAATGGACACGACTACGATGGAATCGATCGCTCTATTGACATTCGTGTTTCCAGGTTGCGCAAAAAGTTTGAAAAAGATCTGGTAAACCCTACGCGCATAAAGACAGTGCGTGGTAAAGGTTATGTATTTGTCGGGGCGGCTTGGCACTGATGGTTCGTCTGTTCCTGACTGGTTTCTGCGTACTAATTGTTACTATTGTGCTGGCCGTTCTCAGCGTCAGTAGCATTGAAATGCGTTTGTACCGATTTAACAGCGCTGACCTCCTCGAGTATGCTAATGAAGGTACATTCAATTTACTGGACGACACCATCGAAGGGCGCACGGGTTCCGACTTACAAAACACCTTAGTGTCTGTCAGAGATCGCTTTAAACATCCAGTAGCGCTTAAACGTAAGCAGGACCTTAATCTACCCGCGAAAGGTTTGGCAATATTGGATGACGGTGGCATATACCTGCACGATCTCGGCGACTCCAGTTATGTTCTTCGAAAGAGCAAACATGTAGACAGAATCTGGTCAATAGCAGCAGTTCCGAACAGAATTGAAGAACGAATTATGGCCGTCCATGGTACTTTAGAACTCACCAAAGACAAGTTAGCCGGAAAGAGCGCTAGCGAGATAACACAGGAGTTAAGCCAGCTAAAGCAGTACACCGATATACCTATATCGTTGCATGCCCTCGCAGAACTGGATTTAACAGATAAGGAAAAAGCACGTCTGGAAGATCAGCAAATTGTGGCAAGGAATGCAGCAAACAATGGAGAATTATTTTGGATAGAAATCGAGCGTGCCGGCCCAATCCTTCAGGCCGGTCCAATCAGTTACCCCGTCGATAAAAACTATGTACAAACAATTTTAGCCATTTCGTTTATCACAGTCTTCCTGGCGGGTTATTTGTTCTGGATATGGCTGTTATGGCGTGATCTACAACGACTGCGTCACGCTGCTCGCGACATTGGCCACGGCAAACTCGATACTCGTGTACATGCACGTAAGACGTCGTTCATTCATTCGGTACTTGATGGCTTTAACCACATGGCAACACGCACAGAGAATATGGTTGCGTCACAACGAGAACTGACCAATGCAGTGTCACATGAGTTACGTACGCCACTTGCACGCATGATGTTTGATCTTGAAATGGCCAGGGAAACTGACAACTCGATAAATCGCGCGCGGCACCTCGACAGCCTCGAGCTAAATATCGTGGACTTGAGCAAGTTAGTGGACGATTTACTGATCTACGCAAAACAGGAGCGAGTTGATTCTCCTTTGGAGCTCGAATTATTCAGCGCTCAGGATATGCACACCTGGCTGAACAAGCAGATGGATCGAGCTCAGCGTACTCACGACAGTCGCCTCATCGTTAATTTAAAAACGAATTTAGTGGCAGAAACTGACGTTTCCTTCAGCCCCAAACTAATGGCGTACGCAATTTCAAACGTCTTGCAAAATGCCATGCGATTTGCTGTATCCAGGATTGATGTTGAACTGCACCGGCAAAATAATGACTGGGTTCTGGCCGTGGAAGATGATGGAACAGGTATTCCTCCAGCCGACCGTGAACGGGTGTTCGAATCATTCTCACGCCTTGATGAAAGTCCCCAACGCGACTCGGGCGGGTTTGGCCTGGGTTTGGCTATTGTTCGTAAAATTGCACGCTGGCATCAAGGTGATGCGCGCATCGTCGCCTGTGAAGCCCCCTGTGGTACAAGGCTTGAAGTACGTTGGCCGGTTAGATAGACCAGCAGAGAGCTGTATCAAGCACAACATCTAGTCCGTCTTTATCGGGACGTACGGAATCCACCACGTGCTTGTCATTGATCTCCTCCTCATTTGATAAGGCTTATGGGGCTACGGAGTTGTTGTTATGACTTTTCTTCCGACACCAACGATAAAACGTTACTATCGATTTTGTATTTGTTTTCGAAGGTCCGCTTTCATTGATATGTAGGTTGTGTTTCTTCGAACTGAAGGATCGACGACCGTCTGCAACGAGTCAGCAGGAGCCGGATGCTGCCACCGAATCGAAAATTCGTTAAAATGAAGTGCTGCTAACGGTCGCTGATCGGCCAGATGCGGAGTTAGACTGTTTACGGATAGCGATTCTTTATTCGATGATATGT
>CAYPDN010000507.1:0-2663 GCA_964409445.1 uncultured Granulosicoccaceae bacterium | reverse complement strand
CACTGGATGCTCCGTTAGCACCAATACTTGTGTGGCTGGTATTCGGTGAAACGCCAGGGGTAGCAACGCTGATCGGCGGGGCGATTGTATTTATTGCAGTTGCAAACTACCTCAAAAACACCTCACACAGTACTAATTCAGAAAAAGCAGAGGACTGAAGAATGACAATAAAAACGGATCAGCTCAACAAGACTTTTACAGATTTCATACAGCAACAGTCATTGTTTTTTGTGGCTACAGCAGGAGTGCAGGGCAGAGTAAACGTGTCACCCAAAGGACTGGATTCGTTAAAAGTTATAAGCAATCATAAAATATGTTGGCTGAGCGTTACCGGCAGTGGTAACGAGACCGCAGCACACGTTGCACAAAACGGCAGAATGACACTGATGTTTTGTGCCTTTGAAGGTCCGCACATGATATTGCGAGTCTATGGCAATGCAAAAGTAGTGCATACGCAAGACAAAGAGTGGGATTCACTGTATGCGCTGTTTCCTGACTATGCCGGTGCGAGAAATATCTTTAGTTTAGAGATTGAGCTTGTAACAACCGCCTGCGGCAGCGGTATCCCTGAAATGAGTATCACCAGGTCCAGAGCGGAAACAGATTTATTGCCCTGGTACGAAAAGATGGATCAGTCAGAGGTAGAGGCATATTGGAGAAAAAAGAATCTCACAAGCATTGATGGTGACCTGACAGGTGTTATCAAATAACTGGCGGTTAATGCCTCGGATCTGTTCCTTGGTGTGTACTTCACCATGTGGTGTTGGTTATCCTGAACAATTAAGTTCAGGCCACTACACAAGCTTCATTAAGAGTAGTACGAAGAGAACCACACCACCGATAAGCAGGCCAAAGGTTACCCAGTCATTCGAGCTGCCTTTCGGACCATTTTCGAAATGGTCTTTTGCAGCAGGCCACAAACGCCATGCCATAAACAACATCATTGCCGCAAAGACAATTTTTAATCCCATATCCATAGCAAATATCTCTTTTAAAAGTCTAAAAAAAACCCCGGTAGTACCGGGGTTTTTTATTCAGTACACGTCAACAAGGACGTTACTTAATTCAGGTTTGCTACCCGATTAGTCGTCACCCATGCCCAGCAAAAACAACAGGCTTTGGAAGATATTGTAAAGTGACAGGAACAGGCTAACTGTTGCCATTATGTAGTTAGTCTCACCGCCGTTCACAATACGGCTGGTGTCATACAGAATGAATCCGCTCATTAGCAGAATGATTGCTGCAGACATCACAATGCTCAGGCCAGGCATTGGAGTGAATAGACTTACAACAAATGCCAGTAGCACGACCATCAGGCCGGCAAACAAGAAGCCGCGCAGGAAAGTAAAGTCACGCTTGGTGACCAACGCGTATGCCGACAAGCCAAGGAAGATAGTGCCTGTTCCACCGAGGGCAGTTGCTACCAGAGTAGGGCCGTTGGCCGTTCCGAGATAGTGGTTGAGTGTTGGACCCAGCCCGATGCCAAGTAATCCGGTAACAGCGAATACGATACCGATGCCTTTTGAAGAGTTGGCGAATTTAGGCAATACGAACCACAGCATACCGATGGCTGCAATCGAGCAAACCAGGCTAACTGTGTAAGGCAGGCGCAGGTGATAAGACACAAATGCGCAAAAAGCAGAGAAAAGCAGTGTCATTGAAAGCAGGCGATAGGTGTCCCGCAGTACTTTGTTGACACTAATCGCCTGACCCGCGCGATCGATAGTTTGAATAGCCAATTTAAGCTCCAGATTTAATTAAGTGTTAATTGCAGAACAAAGGTGCTCAGGACATTTCGCGCATTTCGCACTAATCCAGAGACTACCCGGTAACAATAGGGTTGTTATGACCAAATTTCAATATGCAGTCCGCGATCAAGCATGGCTTTTAGGCAAACATTTCAGTAAAATTCAGCCTCCTCGCACCACGCGACCCTACGGAGAGTTGGCAGAGTGGTCGAATGCGGCGGTCTTGAAAACCGTTGACGGGTTAAACCGTCCGGGGGTTCGAATCCCTCACTCTCCGCCAATATCTGGCCAATTATCAGATAGTTACTGCGATAATTGGGCCATTCTGAATCCCTAAATACCTCCTCCTGAAATCAACTAGGTAGCCTGTTGCTAGCAGTCTGTATAGATCTCAGGAATATACGCTTGTTATCCATTTAGCGGCACAGTCCCCGGCACCCTTACACCGATCCCGACGAGATAGTGGCCCCAGTCAGCTTACAGCGACTGTGGTTGCTAGATCAACCTGAGGGGGAAGCTGGTTAACATCGGCTGGTGTATTCTGCTCGTTTCAGCAAAGTGGCTGTTCGAGTGGTCAGAGATGGTTTGGAAGTTTTGCGCGAGCAATTGGATCTTGCGCAGATAATGAAGTTGATCGAGGGGACTGCGATGTGGGTGGATCGGGAAACCTTCCGGTACCTGCCTGTTTGGTATCCTGACCAAGCGCGTGGCGATCTGATGTATAAGGCGAATTGGTCCGAACCCTTGCACAACACGAATAAGTCGACTGGCCATAAGGTTCATAAGCAAGTTGGCAATACCAGTGCTAACAAGACCCTGACAATGGCCTTAGGGTTGCGCTTAAAGGATCGCCCCAATTGAACATGTTGCCATATCTGGGGAATCGATGATGACACGTATCAAATACCGAATACG
>CAYPDN010000506.1:0-2675 GCA_964409445.1 uncultured Granulosicoccaceae bacterium | reverse complement strand
TCCAGATCAACCAATAATGCACGTGCCATGCTGCGCTCCTTAAATATGATGTATCGTACTAACTGTCTTACTGAATATTAAATCGGGAATATCTGAATTCATTCACATCCGCGTCGAAACCTATCCAAATTCCGCACAAATATCTGATTTTTCTGATCAAACTGACCTGATGGCAGACTCCGACACTACCCTATCAAGCCCTGACAACAGTTTCTCATCTGCGACTTCTCGCCACACATTACCACTGCAATGTATCAATTCTATGTGAACGGTTCATCGTCAACTTCAGACTGCAGCCGGGCCAGTTCAGTGCGCAGCGCAACGGTGATGTCGGAAGCCTCAGGCAGGCCGTAAATGTTGTTAACCTCGAGCGGATCAGCGATAAGATCAAACAGCTCCCATTCAATCGGGTTTGTGGGGCCCCGAGCTCCCGGTTGTTCGAGCGGATCATTGTAGTAACAGATCAATTTATGAGTGCGGGTACGAACACCGTAGTGCGCGGGGCAGGCGTGACACCCGTCGTTATGCATCCAGTAGCGGTAGTACATCGATGTGGGCCAGTCGCTGATGTTGCCGCCAGTAAGCAGTGTTGCAAATGATCGACCCTGCACTTGATCGTCGACGTCTACTCCACACAGATCGATCAACGTCGGTCCGAAGTCGACGTTAACGACGATGTCATCGCAGCTGGAACCTGCAGCAATCCGCTTAGGGTAGCGAATCAGCAGCGGCATTTGCAGTGACTCTTCATACATTAAGCGCTTGTCGAACCAGCCGTGATCGCCAAGGAAAAAACCCTGATCAGAGGTGTAGACGACGATAGTATTATCGGCAAGATCATGTTCGTCGAGGTAATCAAGCAAACGACCAACGTTGTCGTCAATCGACGCCACAACACGCAGGTAGTCTTTTATGTAGCGCTGGTAACGCCAGTCAAGTTCTTCGTCAGGTGAAAGCCCTTCCGGTACAACTGCTTTTAAATCGCGAATCGGATCAAGATCCATCATTCGCATCCTGACAGACTGTATTACTTCGGCACGGCCAGCCAGATCATCGTGAAAAGTATCGGGAAACGGGATATCGACATCGTCGTACATTGTGAAATGCTTGCTGTCGGGCTCCCAATGGCGATGAGGTGCTTTGTGCTGACAGAACAAAGCAAACGGTTTATCGGGGTTACGGTTCGAGAGCCAATCAATTGAGTCGTTCGTGATCAGATCGGTGACATAGCCTCCGACTTCATCGATGCCCTGCTCCGAGTCTATGAATACCGGGTTGTGATAATGCCCCTGCCCGGGAAGCACACGCCATCGGTCGAACATCGCAGGTTCTTCTCCTTTGCTATGCCCCAGATGCCACTTGCCGAAGAGTGCAGTCTGATATCCGTCGTCGCTGAGTGCTTTTGGAAAAGTCCACAGTGTATTGTCTAGCGGTGTATCGAGCGTGGTCACACCATTGATGTGGTTGTATGTGCCGGTAAGAATCGCGGCCCTGCTCGGTGCACAGATTGAGTTGGTACAAAACGCCGAGTCCATTCGAACTCCGCCATTGGCAATGCGATCAATATGCGGCGTAGCATTGATGCGACTCCCATAGGCAGAAATAGCATGCGCTGCATGGTCATCACTCATGATGAAGACAATGTTTGGGCGGTTCGGCACGGCTTATAAAATCACCTTAATTTCGCGCTACAGCTGAACTACGCAAGGCAACAATACCATTAAACATAACCGCTGCCACTATAACCGCACCACCTGCCAAGGTATTAGGACTTGGGGTTTCAGTGAATACCAGCCAGACCCACAATGGCGCCAGAGCAGTTTCGGTTAGCGCTAACAGTGCTACCTGTGCCGCCGGAACAACCTGTATCGCAAGAGTTATAAGAATGAAGCCGGCTCCAACCTGTACACTGCCAAAACACAGGGAAAGCAATAAATCACTTTGGCTCAAAGTAAAACTTTCAATCATCGGGATACAGAATATTGCTGCTAGTAATCCGGCAACAGCGGTGGCGGGTAACAGTTCACGAGCCTGCCCTTCGCCCTCTTTCGCACCTCGCAGAACTACCAACATAGATGCGTAAGACAGTACTGCCATAACAGCGAGCAGCATACCAACAGCATCGTCCGATGAAATACCTCCAGACACCATAATTGCAACACCACACATAGCAACGATCATTGCAATCCATGTAGCGCGTGACACTGCTTCACCGAGTATTATGAGACCGAGAAGTGCTGCAAAGAAAGGTCCGGTACTTAACAACAATACGGTATTGGCGACGCTCGTGTAATAGAGGCTCATTAAATAAAACACAAAGCCTAACGCTAGAAACAGGCTAACCAGTAAATCCCGTTGTTGCAGTTGTTGCAGCTTTGGTAAAAATTCACCACGGTAACGCCAGATCATAAATACAAAAACAGTGGCAAAAAACGCCAGTGATCTGTAAAACAAAACGGTCCAGGGATTTGCTCCATCGAGAAAGCGGACCATTAATCCACCACTACTAAGAAAGACCCCCGACAGCAGTGCATAAATAAGTCCGCGAGAATAACTCACGCGTTCTGTAACTCGAGACTAAACACCGATGCTCTCAACTGTAGTGGCTAAGGATCGTGGCCGAAAAGATCGCCCCCGATAGTTCGCTCTATGATTTATATCCGACGCGAAAAGGC
>CAYPDN010000505.1:0-2684 GCA_964409445.1 uncultured Granulosicoccaceae bacterium | reverse complement strand
CCGGAATCAATGATGCGAGTAACGACAATGCTGAAGTAGTGACAGGTGAGTATGTAACCTATCAGCTATCTGTCGAGATACCACAGGGTGTTACTTCAGTAGCAGAGATAGAAGATACGCTTGATGCCGGGTTGATCTTTGATCAGGCTAATGGTGTCTCGGTTATACCGAGTAGTGCGAATTTAAGTACGACCACGGCACCGGGTGATTTTAGCAGTGTTGCTACAGGCTATGATCCGGTCACCAACCTGATTAGCATTGATCTGGGCGATATCACCAATACAGCACCTGCAGGAACAGTAGAAACGCTGACAATCACTTATCGAGCCTACACAGATAACGATGCGGTGAATGCGGGAATCGGTGCGACACTGAACAACGCGGTGGATTTCAAATGGGATATCGATGGGGACGGTAACAACGATGGTCCATTAGACGGAACCACAGAAGCTGCAGCCCCTGAGGTGGAAGTCATAGGTCCAGAGTTGCAGGTTACCAAGACAGTGACGACAGTACCGAATGATGCAGGTGATACGGTGACGTATCAGATGTTAATAGAGCACACAGGTACATCGCAGGCTGGAGCTTTTGATGCGACCTTCAGTGATACGTTGCCATCAGAAATCAGTGGAGTATCAATTGTCTCAGCAGTAGACAGTAGTGGTGCAACAGTGCCGGGATTCACTGTCAGTGGTAACACAGTGAGTCATGCAGATTATGACCTGCCACTGGGTGAGACAATCACACTAACAGTGACAGGCACAGTCAATGTCACCGCATCAGCCAGTACCACAGTCACCAATACAGCAACCATAGACTGGGATACCTTAGGAGATGACAGTCAGGGCAACCAATCTGTAGAAGATGGCGGAAGTGCGGAGAGCAGTGACGATTTTGTCGTTGCATCTCCGGCTTTCGAGAAAACTGTTTTCGGAACCGGTATCAATGGTTTCGGCAATGACAACACCGAGGTTGTAGCTGGTGAGTATATCGCCTATCGATTGGTGGTGACTGTGCCTGAAGGCACGACACCATTAGCCGAGATCACAGACACGCTGCAGTTTAATCTGCTGTTTGATTCGAGTTATGCGATTACAGCGACGGGTAGTGCAGGTGTTAGTTTTACCGGTCCGGCGACGTCTCCGACAGTGGCAGGCAGCGATATAACGTTTGATCTGGGCACGATCACTAATACAAACACTAATGATACTCAGCCAGATACTATTACGATCATCTATCGCACCTATGCCGATCAGGCGGTAGCCAGAGGTGCGACGCTGAGTAACGATGCGACATTGATCTGGGATGCAGACAATGATGGCGATAACGATGACAGTGACGGTGTACTGAATGACAGCACCAGTGTGACTGTCATTGCCCCTGAGCTGGTGGTAGAAAAAGACGTAACAGTAATTCCATCGGATACAGGTGATCCGTTGCAATACACCATAGTAATTCGCCATACGGATGTAACAGATGCGCCGACACCAGTATCAGGTGCTTCGGCCTACGATGTAACGTTCAACGATGTGTTGCCCGCAGGAATCGACAATCCAGCGATAGTATCTGCGGTAGATAGTACCGGAGCTGTGGTTCCTGGTTTTACCCTTACTGGCAATACAGTAAGTCATAGCGGATTTGATCTTCTGCACAATGACTTTGTAACACTGACAGTGAGTGGTGAAGCAGGTGCTTCGATTATAGAAGGCGATACGGTAGATAATATCGCAGACATCACCTGGTCAACACTGGACGATGATGCGGATGACGGCTTTGATGCTGGAGAATCCGGTGGCAGCGATAGTGACAATGCGGTGTTTTCACTGGGCAATATAGAAAAGACGATTCTCGATACCGGAATCAATGATGCGAGTAACGACAACACCGAAGTAGTGACAGGTGAATATGTTACCTATCAGCTGTCGGTGGAGATACCGCAGGGTGTTTCACCCGTAGCGGAGATAGAAGATACACTGGATGCCGGGCTGATCTTTGATCAGGCTAATGGCGTCACAGTGACGCCGAGCAGTGCGAATTTAAGTACCACTACGGCACCGGGTGATTTTAGCAGTGTAGCTACAAGCTATGATCCGGTCACCAACCTGATCAGCATTGATCTGGGCGATGTTACCAATACTGCTCCTGCAGGAACAGTAGAAACCCTGACAATCACTTATCGAGTGTATACAGATAACGATGTGGTAAATGCGGGCATCGGCGCGACACTGAACAATGCAGTGGACTTCAAGTGGGATATAGACGGAGATGGTAATAACGATGGGCCATTAGATGGCACCACAGAAGCCACAGCACCCGAGGTAGAGGTTATAGGTCCCGAGTTGCAGGTTACCAAGACAGTGACGACAGTACCGAATGATGCAGGTGATACGGTGATGTATCAGATGTTAATAGAGCACACTGGTACTTCTCAGGCAGGTGCTTTTGATGCAACGTTCAGTGATACATTGCCGTCTGAGATCAGTGGGGTATCAGTTGTCTCAGCAGTAGACAGTGCTGGTGCGACAGTGCCGGGATTTACAGTCAGTGGTAACACAGTGAGTCATGCAGATTATGACCTGCCACTGGGTGAAACAATCACATTGACTGTTACAGGCACAGTGAATGTCATGGCATCAGCCAGTACCACGGTTACCAATACAGCGAACATAGACTGGGATACGTTA
>CAYPDN010000504.1:0-2711 GCA_964409445.1 uncultured Granulosicoccaceae bacterium | reverse complement strand
GTGAGGCCATGGAGTCATCATCTGATTGAACTGCATCAATGGTGCCGCGCTGCAGGGCTTGAAACAGCTCCCCTGTCGGGACAAGCTGGTCTGCGTAGAACAATTCGATTTCCATTTCGTCGCCGGCGATTTTATTGAACTTATCTATCGCCGGTTTGATTACATGCTCACCCAGTGAAGAACCGGCATAGGTTTGCATTCGCCATTTAATCTTTGACTGTGCAATGGCAGGCGCTGCTGTGATAGCACCGGCCGCAGGGATAGCAACCGCTGCTTTTTTGATAAACGAACGTCTGTTAGTCATTTGTACTTCCTCCAAAAAAAATACCGCCTTATTTTCCGTAGACGGTTTCCGGCAACCATAGTGCAATTTGTGGGAACAGCATTATCAATGCGAGTGCCGTTACCATCACCAGGACAAAAGGCACAATAGATCGATAGATGTCAGACAAAGTAATTTCCGGCGGAGACATAGCCCGCATTAAAAACAGGTTGTAGCCAAACGGCGGCGTCATATAGGCCACCTGAGTGGTAATGGTATAAAGCACTCCATACCAAATTAGATCGAAACCCAGTGACCCGACCAGCGGTATATAGAGTGGTGCGACAATCACCAGCATGGCTGTATCGTCCAGAAACGTTCCCATGGCAATAAAACTCAGTTGCATCAGGATCAAAATCATCCAGGGCGATAATCCGAGTTTTTCGGTGAATAGACTCTCAATGGCTTTGACCGCACCGAGACCGTCAAATACCGCACCGAAGGCAAGAGCAGCAAGAATGATCCACATGAACATACAAGTGATGCCAAGGGTGTTCTTTAGTGATGTATCGAATACTTTCCAGGTCATTCGTCGCTTCAGTACGGCTGCCATAAACGCCGCTATTGCACCGATGGCAGAACTCTCTACCAGCGATGTCCAGCCGCGCACAAACGGAATCATCATGGCAAAGAAAATAAACAATGGCAGCAGACCGGCCAGTAACAAACGGTATTTTTCAGCTCGGGGCATGTCGCGTTCCTGCGGTGGTAGTGCAGGACCGAGTTTGGGGTTGAGTTTGCAGCGGATAGCAATATAGATAACAAACATCGTTGCCATCATTAACCCCGGTACTACACCTGCCAGCCAAAGTTGCCCCACCGGTTGACGAGCAATCATCGCATACAACACCAGCACGACCGACGGCGGTACCAGAATCCCTAAAGAGCTTCCCGCCTGAACAACCCCGGTAACCATGCGTTTGTCGTACCCCCTGCGCAGTAGTTCAGGCAGTGCGATGGTCGCGCCGATTGCCATACCCGCAACCGATAATCCATTCATTGCTGATACCAATACCATCAAGCCTATGGTGCCGATGGCAAGCCCGCCCTGAATACCACCCATCCAGACATGGAACATGCGGTAGAGGTCGTTGGCAATGCCACTTTCAGACAGGATGTAGCCCATAAACACAAACATAGGCACGGTCAGCAACGGGTACCAGCGCATGACTTTAATGGTCTGTGCAAAGGCGATATCAAAGCCCCCACGTTCGCCCCACAATAACAACGCAGCAATGACTGCTACAAAACCGATTGCTGCAAACACACGCTGCCCGGTGAACAGTAACACCATCATCGAGCTAAACATGAGTATTGCGATAATTTCGTAACTCATGTTAAACAGTCTCTCCGCGTAAACGCAGAATGTCTTTGAACAATTCTGATAACGCCTGCAACAGCATTAACACTATGCCCACGCACAACATTAATTTTATCGGCCACATATAAGGACGCCAACTGGTGCGACTGCGTTCCAGCACGCCAGTTTCTTCTGAGCCTGTTACCAGCCCGCCTAAAAAGCCAACAGCATCAGAACCGAAGTAGCCAAGTGAGTAAGCCGTTGAACCGAGACCGCCCCATAACAACACCAGAAGGTACACCAGCAAACATACTACAGTGATAAGATCGGTGACAGCTTTGCGTTTAACGGACCAGTTGTCGTAGAAAAGATCCATTCGCACATGAGAGCCCATTTGTACCGCGTAGGGGCCACCCAATATAAAATAGCTGATCATCGCAAACTGCGCTGCTTCAAGCGTCCAAAGCGACGGCTGATCGCTGAACTTACTGATCACCGACCAGAGTAATATAGCCATCATGGCAAAAATGCCGTACATCACCAGCTTGCCAATACCGCGATTAAAAGTATCGATAACGGCTATATAGGCGCGTAACAGTTTCACGATTGCATATTGTTGTAGTGCTTCGGTATAAACGCACTGGCGTGCTTGCAGACCAGCAGCGCTGCGCTGTAACCCGGTGGATTGAGTGGACTAACTGCGCGATCGGTCATTCTGGCTGCGTGCTCTTCCTGAAAGCTGCGAACGGGGAATGCACCATCTACAGCTTCCCTCCAAGTTTTTGTACAGTATCATTCACTCAAATTCGCAATGTCAACTTATTTTCATCGAGGAATTCAACTGGCCAGAAAAACCGTCGAGGAGCGTCTTTATTCGCCGCGATAGACAAAATAGTGAAGTTAATACGAACTACGCAAAATGGAAAAATGTCTATTTGCCTATCATTGTTAAAATCACCTAGTGACGGCATTACAAGTTCCCGTCGATCCGGAATACGAGATCGAATAAATAAATATTCACCAGAGAAAGCGAGTGGACAATACAATGCAGGCACAACATTCTTATGGCTTTTAAGCTAGTTGCGGAGC
>CAYPDN010000503.1:0-2738 GCA_964409445.1 uncultured Granulosicoccaceae bacterium | reverse complement strand
GTGGTTTACTGCAAAAGCGTGGTGGTACTGCGCGTCACGATGCGGTGGCATGGGGTTATGCACGCGGTGCAGATGCGGCCGGAGTCGATATCATTCAAAACTGTGAGGTAACGGGTGTACGGGTTGAAAATAATACCGTCGTCGGTGTTGATACCAGCCGTGGCTTTATAGGCGCTGGCAAAGTCGGCTCGGTCGCAGCCGGCCACAGTAGTGTAATAGCGGAGATGGCTGGATTTAAACTACCGCTTGAATGTTATCCGTTGCAGGCGCTGGTGTCTGAACCCATTAAACCAATCATCGACTGCGTAGTGATGTCGAACGGTATACATGTGTATGTCAGTCAGTCTGATAAGGGCGAATTGGTTGTCGGCTCCGGTTCCGATGCCTACAACTCGTATTCACAACGCGGAAGCTTTGATTTAATAGAACACACCGTCGGACCATTGTGCGAGTTGTTTCCCCTGTTCTCTCGCTTGCGCATGTTGCGCCAATGGGCAGGCATTGTTGATGTCACCGTTGATCGTTCGCCAATCCTTTCTAAAACACCGGTTAAAAATCTCTACTTTAACTGTGGTTGGGGAACTGGTGGTTTTAAAGCGACACCTGGCAGCGGGCATGCTTTTGCACATTCAATCGCGGCGGGTGAGATGAATGAAATTGCTGCACCGTTTTCCATTGACCGGTTCAATACCGGTGCACTTATTGACGAAGGTGCCGCGGCAGCGGTGGCCCACTGAGGCTGAAAGTTATGTTTATTGTTAACTGTCCTTATTGCGGTGATCGCGATCAGACCGAGTTCTCCTGTCATGGTGAAGCGCATATTCCTCGCCCGACAGATACTGTGAATATGACTGATGAACAGTGGGGCGAATATGTGTTTTTTCGCACCAATCCCAAAGGCTATCACCGTGAACGCTGGTTGCATGATCACGGTTGCAGGCGTTGGTTTAACGCGTTGCGTCATACAGTTACAGATGAATTTGTAGCGACTTATAAGATTGATGATCCCAGGCCTCCGATACCTGATGACGGAGGTCAGTCATGACCCAGCAAAACGGTACCCAGAAAAACCGGCTGTCAGAAGGCGGCACTATAGATCGCAGCAAGCCGTTGACGTTTACATTCGACGGCAGGAAATATGTTGGTTATCAGGGCGACACGCTGGCCTCCGCACTGTTGGCGAACGGTATACGGCTACTGGGTCGGAGCTTTAAATACCACAGGCCGCGTGGCTTGATAGCTGCTGGCTCTGAAGAACCAAATGCATTAGTGCAACTTGAAACCGGTGCTTATACAGAGCCGAATACTCGTGCCACCTGTATTGAGCTCTATGATGGACTGGTTGCAAAATCCCAGAACCGCTGGCCAAGCCTTGCGTTCGATGTTGGTGCGATTAACTCAACAGTAGCGCGCTTTCTGCCTGCCGGTTTTTACTATAAAACTTTTATGTGGCCGGCTTCTATGTGGATGACTTATGAAAAGTATATCCGCAAGGCGGCAGGCCTGGGTGTGAGCCCGGTTGAAAATGATCCTGATGTTTATCACGGTACCTATGCACACTGTGATGTGTTGGTGATTGGCGGTGGTGTTTCGGGTATTGCCGCAGCTTTGACTGCAGCCAATAGTGGTGCAAGAGTGATGTTGCTTGATGAAAGTAACGAATTTGGTGGTGCATTGCTCAACGCATCAGAAAACGCTGCATCTCTGGGTTTTATCAATTCGTCTATACAAACGCTTTCAGAAAATGAAAACGTCCGATTGCTCAGCCGTACTACTGCAACCGGTTACTACGACTACAACTATATAACGGCACTTGAAAAAGTCACTGACCATCTTGGACCCGGTGCCGGTGGTGACGCACCGAGGCAACGCTTCTGGAAGATTCGCGCCAGGCAGGTAGTCATTGCTGCTGGGTCAATTGAGAGGCCATTGGTTTTTGCAGACAATGACCGGCCGGGTGTGATGCTGGCTAATGCGGTTGGCACCTATATAAATCGCTACGGGGTTCTGCCAGGTAATGAAGTGGTTGTCTTTACTAACAATGACAGCGCCTATCAGGTAGCGCTTGATGCTGCAGCTAAAGGTGCTGCTGTAACCGCGGTCGATACTCGACGCAACGTGTCAGCTGAACTCAAGTCAGCGCTTGAAAACAACAACATCCGCCTGTTTGAAGGTCATGCGATCACTGCAGTACAAGGTGCGAAAGGTGTTAAGTCAGTAAAAATAATGGAATTGTCTGGGGATGGAGCATCTGTGCAGGGGCAAGCCTCGGAAATTGACTGCAGCGTTGTCGCCTCATCCGGTGGCTGGACGCCGTCTTGTCATATGGTCAGCCAGAGTGGCGGCAAGCTAAAATACGAAGAATCAATCGCGGGCTTCGTGCCTGACACGTCGCGTGTAAAGAAAAGCAGCCCTAACATTTCGGCAGGTAGCTGTAATGGCAGCTTCACAACAGCTGCATGTATTCAGCAGGGACTGGCTGCCGGAACCGCATCGGCCATGGCTGCTGGTAAGCAATCAAACTCTGTGGCGATTGAACCTTTTGAGGTCAATGAAATTTCGCAAGGTGATATCGCGCCATTGTGGCTGGTACCAACAGACCATCCGGTAGGAGAGGGCAGTGCGAAACACTTTCATGATTTTCAGAACGATGTCACCGCTGCAGACATACAACTGGCAGCGCGTGAAGGATTTGTATCAGTTGAACACTTAAAACGGTATACCACCACTGGCATGGC
>CAYPDN010000502.1:0-2743 GCA_964409445.1 uncultured Granulosicoccaceae bacterium | reverse complement strand
GCGTACAACGCACGCATCTCAGCAAGCCATTTTTCAACAGGCTCATCCTGTGGAATCGATAGCCCATCCAGAAACGAACCTTGTATACCAGGTCTTTGGAGAACGTCGGCTTCAATACAGTCAAGATCAAGTCGCACCACATCACGTGGAACCGACTTTGGAAGAGGCTTAATACCATGCTGATCAAATAACTTGCGCAACGACGCCAGTTCTCGCCGCAAGCTATCCTGGCCTGATCCACGACTCCACAACTTTTCCTGCAGCCAGATTCGCGTCCTTTCCCCTGCCTCTGAAACCACCAGCATAGCCAGTAACAAACGACCTTTCTTACTGGCTATATCTATAGTAACACCCTGGTGGTTTACCAACTTGAAGCCACCAATAAGTTTTAACTTAAGCTTATTGGCCTTCATCGCAGCAAATGGATTAACGCATGCGTTACTAAGCAAATAGCCAAGGCAAATCTCCCTTTCCAGCAACAGAAATGCGGTTGGTTTCATCCGCAAGGTGAAAAGCGCACGTTCCTTCGCTAACAGCTCCCAACCTCATAAAACCCAGCGAAAATATTGAGTTTATATCTATACATGACCCAACAACATGTGAACGTGGGTATTTGGTTCCTTTTACTTCAATCAACGAACAATGTAATCAATCTTTCCCTCGCCGACACTACTGTATTGTACGCCAAAGGCCTTATTCGTAGATAGTTATCCTTTCGCCAAATTACGCCATATCAAAAGAAGCCAATTCCCAGCCACCGGCGAGCCGCAGGCATCTACCTGGAAATCAGCAATCAGCAATTTCAATTTGCTGATTTAGGAAATAATACGGCCGAAACTTAAATCCGCACAACAGTGGTTTGTGACCCGAATTCGAGCGTGGGAGGGTCCGGGACTTAGCGAACATGGTAACCATGGGCAAGAACCTATGCTCAATATTTCCAGATCCCCGTCTCACCAGAAGAACAGTTAGTCAGCTCTCCCTAATTGTATGCGGGTTGGTCACTACGATTTTCACGGTTTTTTCACGGATCTGTTGCTGTGTAATTGTCCTTTTGCAGTCACAGTTTTACAAGGGGAGTCATTTAAATTCAATAAAGAGAAAAGAAAGTGACATGACACAGGTACCGGACCAATGCAGAGAAACATTCCGATAAACAAAAGGTCAACCCAGTCACGCATTCCCAACGGAAAATCACACGAAGGTATACTTATAAAGACGCAGAATAATTCCAACGGTAAATTGAGCCGTGCTGAAAAAGCAGAGTGTATACGGTTAATGTCCCGCCTTCCCAGGCACGTATTACAAACTCTGCTCGAAGAACTCACTTCCACGGACAACACCAGTGCGGACACAGAGAATCGAGCCAACAATCTAACTCAAAGAGAAAGTGAGGTTTTGGTTTTAGTTGCCAACAGCTATACAAGAGCCGAAATTGCCAGCACTCTTGGTATTAGCCCAAATACTGCAGCTCGTCATATCGCAAATATATATCGCAAACTGGGTATATCCTCAGTTGCCGAGGCTACAAACTATGCGATTTCTGCCAAGCTAATGGTTAGAGGGGTCAAGGAGTAAGCTGTCAGTTGAATTTGTGTATTCAAGTGATGGAATGTCCTGTAACACCTTAGTATGTTGTTGTGGTTTAACTAACATCCTAAAAATGGTTGTCTAATAAAACTACCTGCAGGAAACCTTGAGCTGTGTTTGCTCCCATAAGTAATTTGCCAGTGCTTCGCCGGCAATGTCGTAACCCAATTTGGAAGGGTGTCCGTCGTGAGGGAGTGAAAAGCCAGCGTTTACATCGTCACCCAAACCCTTTCTTAGTGCATCGGTTAGATTCAAAGTAGAGATATCTCCAGCCACTCCTGTTTGCTCAGCCCAAACAGGTAAGTCGTCAAACGGTTCACCTCTGACATCGTGGCTTCCAGGGTAGACAACAAAAACAAATTCAATACCCAGCTTATCGATCCGCTCGGCCAAAGCATAAAGATCTTTCGTATAGGTGTCCTTTAGTTTTTGTATGCCTATCGATTCAGAGCTGTTGTCACGGTTTTGATTTTCACCTTCTATAGTTGATGCAATGTTATTCTCCGAGCGCAGGATATCTCTGATGCGGAGGTAAAAGTTCCAGGAAGCTGTATTTCTCACAAGGGGCCAAATTATTGATACTGGGAACTTTGATTTTTTCGCTCTGTTTTCCGCTATTCGATCCCACAAAGGATCCACCAGATTTTCAATGTCGTTATTGTGAAATACCAACACAATTAAATCGGGTTCGAGGACCAGTCCCCGCTCTATCATATTCACTTGTGTGCGAATGGTACTGCCGAGAACGCCACTGTTGATAATCGAAAGATTTTTAGAAGTACACCTGCCAGCCAATGATGACTCAAGCTGTGCTGGCAAGGTTTCGTCGTTATCAACAAAGCTACCAAAGGTATAAGAATCACCCGCAACAAAAATACGGAGTTCGTCCGCCGGTTTCTCCAATGGAATCTCTGAGCCTCTATACCCTAGTGAGTTAATGCGAACGTGGTACGGCAACGCCGGTAGCTCCGTCCATACAAAATCCTGCAGCGGCACCCAGATGCCCGGGATTTCCTCGAAGGTGTTCTCATTGACCGAATGCAACCCACGGCTGGGTGCCAGCGATGCCACCCTCAGCACAATCTCCAAAAGCAGTAACGCAAGGCAACAGCCAATCAGAGTTGCTAACACCGGAAATAAAAACTTCTCTCTA
>CAYPDN010000501.1:0-2744 GCA_964409445.1 uncultured Granulosicoccaceae bacterium | reverse complement strand
GCTACGGTTTGTCTTTTAGTGTTGAAGAGGAAAACGGCGCTGCCAGAAATTATCGGGGTGTCGGCATTGGTGGTAATTTTCAATTCCGTGATGACCTATGGATCAAAACCTATGCTCTTGATTATGAGCTTGAAGAAAATATTGATGACGAAATTACATCCACCTTGCTCGTACCCAGTCTGGAGTGGGTGCGCACATCACCGTTCGAGCTTGAAAATCGTATCAATGTCTATCGAGGTAGTTGGCTCAAATTTAACTTGAGTGGTGGCAGCAACGCTATCCTTTCAGATACTTCTTTCCTGCAGGCCCAGGTGTCAGGCAGACGAATCAGAACCTTTGACAACGGTAACCGTGTGATTGGTCGAGCCAGTATTGGTGCCACCGGTGTGAGTGACTTTAGCCAGCTACCGGTTTCGAGAAGATTTTTTACCGGTGGGGATCGCACAACCAGAGGCTATAGTTTTGAAAATATCTCACCCGGAAATGACGATGGCGGGAAATTTCTTACTGAAGTAAGTCTGGAACTCGAAGTGCCGTTTCGTCCCAACTTTAGCTGGGCGATCTTTGGCGATTTGGGTGATGCGTTCGACGACGATTTTGATTTGCGTCGTGGTATAGGGGCAGGTTTGAGATGGCGATCACCAATTGGACCGGTACGCGTAGATCTGGCCCGAGGACTCGACGAGCCCAGCAGCGGCAACTATCACCTGCACTTTGGTATTGGACCAGACTTATGACCAGACTTAAGAGATGTACCTTATGATCTGGGTGAAACGAATCGGCCTGCTGATCTTTTTACTGCTGCTACTGGTAGCTGCAATGCTTGTCTACGTGACAATGACCAACGGCGGCATGCAAAGAATGTTTTCTTTAAGTCAGAGTTATCTGACAGAAGAGCTAACCATCGGGAAAGTTGAGGGCAAGCTTGTAGGTCCCGGTAGCTTTGAGAATATCAGTTTTAAAAATGCGGCTGGTATGGAAGTCGAGGTAAATTCGGTAAAGTATGACTGGCAGCCGAAACAATTATTCTCACGCAAGCTGAGCGTAGATCGGTTGGCAGTTGACGGGGTCACCGTTAGACTGCCAAAAGCCAAACCATCATCAGGGAAGAGTTCATCAGAACCGTTTCAGCTTAAGGACTTACGCATCCCGTTTGCTGTTGAAGCAGAGTCTTTTGCCTTTACCGATCTGAAAATATACCCACCGGGTGCTGACGAGCCTTTTATTATTGATGAGGTGTTGTTGCGCGCAGGTGGCGAAGAAGATGAGCTGCGACTGATTGAACTGAGTGCCAAAGCACCACAAGGCAGTTTACGCTTAGGTGGCAATTTGAACACCAGCGGGGACTGGCCGGTTGAGCTGGACAGTGACTGGCAGTTTAATCATAAGCAGTTTGGAAAATTCACCGGCAAAGGAACTGTGAATGGAGATTTGCAGTCGCTTAAGGTTCAGCATGAAGTAGAGGGCTTTGTAAATGCCAAAGTCGATCTGGATGTGGCAGACGTAACCGGCAAGTTGTCATGGGATGGAACCATCGAAGCCAGCTCCGATGATTTAGGTGTAGCATCAGAGGCACTTGGTGGTATCCCGTTTACGCTTGCAACTAAAACACAGGGCAACCTTGAAAACTATTCTGCTAATGGCCGGCTTACTACCGATCACGAGCAGACTGGTCCGCTGCAAACAGATTTTAACTTAACTGGTGATCTTAACCAGATTGAGTTTACAGACTCGACTGTCCAGTTCGAGCAATCAACAACAGAACTGGCGTACCGTGGTACAGTTGAATTGTCGACACTTGAAGCTGATCTCACGATCGACTGGAAAGAACTTGAATATCCGCTTGTCACGGAACCGGCTCTGGTTCTTAGCCCATCGGGTTCATTGCACTTCACAGGCACAGCGGTTGACTACAACGTTGAGCTAAATACCAAAGTGCAGCAGGAGCTTGCGGGTGAGCTGAATGTTATGTTGGTCGCCGCCGGATCACCGGATAAAGTCACCGTTAATACTCTTTCAATTGAAGGTCCGCCTACTTCTGTCTACGGCGTCGGTGTGATTGATCTTGCCACTCGCGCAGTTGATATCAAAGGTAACTGGAAAGAATTCCGCTGGCCTTTGACCGGTGAAGCGGAACTGATAAGAAGTTCAAAAGCTGACTTCAGTGTCAAAGGAACCCTCGATGACTATCAGCTAGATGCCAACATGGCGTTGTCCGGTAAAGACATCCCTGAAGGTGACTGGCAGATAAGTACACGTGGCAGCACTGAGAAACTTAGTGGTATGACTCTTACCGGCAATGTACTCGACGGACGGATTGATGCGACTGGCGATGTAGTATTTAGTCCGCA
Source organism: uncultured Granulosicoccaceae bacterium (assembly GCA_964409445.1). GTDB lineage: Bacteria > Pseudomonadota > Gammaproteobacteria > Granulosicoccales > Granulosicoccaceae. Next base: position 393 of record CAYPDN010000501.1, on the reverse strand, counting down.
ACCTGCGTGGGATTTACTGCTTGAAACTAAAGGAATCAACCCGGGACTGCAGTGGCCCGATCACCCGGGTAGTGTATCGGCTACTGTTAAAACCACTGGCCAAATTACAGACAATGGTCCTGATCTGATTGCGGATATACAAAATTTGTCAGGCAACTATCGGGGGCAGGCACTGGACGGTGGCGGTGTGGTGAAATTTGCAGATGGCAAAATTGCAGCCGACGGTATGACTGCCAAAATAGGTTCTGCAACGATTGATCTTAACGGCGCTATCGGAGACCAGCTCGATCTTAGCTGGAAATTGGATGCCGACCAAATTTCTAATCTGTTGCCGGGTGTGAAAGGTGACATCGGCTTGCAGGGTAAGGTCACCGGATCTCGTGATACACCGAA
>CAYPDN010000500.1:0-2756 GCA_964409445.1 uncultured Granulosicoccaceae bacterium | reverse complement strand
GACACGGGCTGCCACAGTCAGTTCTGCGCGGTATCCATTTACGCAGACGCAATAAGCCACCCAACGCCATAATGGCGCCCAACGGACATACATAACGGCAAAAAGGTTTAAAAAAGAGCATCCCCACCACCAGCCAGCCGACAGCGTAGGCAACGTACCACCACTCGCGTTTGAAACCCACAGTGATCGCCGTTTTAAAGGGTTCAACTTCGACAAGTAAATCATTCAGGACCGGCGCTGTAAAAGCCGTGATGATTAACACTGCAAGCAACAAATACTTAAAGCCTTTAAGTACACGATCGACACCTTCCGGCACTCGGATACGCTTGAAGCCCAGCAGCCGACCAAGCCTGTCGGCAAACTCCTGCAACGCACCGTACGGACATAACCAGCCACAAAACAAACCACGTCCCCACACCACAAAGCCAATAATCGCAGCCGCCCAGACCAGCAGCGAAAACGGATCGTACAACAGAAACAAAAACCCGGTTCCCTCGACCGCTGCGCGCAACGTACCAATTACGGTGACTATCGACAGTTGTCCCTGCCCCCACCAGCCTATAAAAAACAGCGTAAAAACAAGAATACCCAACCTGAATGGTCGCAAACGCTGTGCTACTGCAATCCAATGCTGGCGAAACAGCAGCAAACACGACAGCACAACAAGAAAAATAGTAAGCACACCCAAATCAATAAGGCGCGCCAGTGCGCTCTCGACCCAGATGGGGCGTATTACCGCTGCAACTGGTACATCAAAAAACTCTTCAGAGGTTGATTGGGTAGCGCGAAATTCCTGTACTCCCATCTCGGGCATAAAAGACCCGTGTTCACGAACAGCACGAACGATAAGATCCCACTCAAGTGTTGGATTGAAACCCAGACGTCGATCCGTCCGTATCATCATACGATGTTCGAAATCAGGTACACCTTCTGCTGTTTCCACATCAATGACTGCGTGGCGTAGCGCTATCGGCAAACCGTTCTGCTCTGCCAGCAGCAGATCAGGTGATGTGTTGGGTACAAATTCTTCAGAGACAAACCCGTGACGACCGTTAGCAAGTAACAGCAGCGGCTCCGAATGATCAGCAATGCTGAGTAACTCATCTCGCTCAGCCAGCGTATTGTCGTCGAGCACTGCTCGCGCAATCGCATCAGGACCAATATCAACAACCCAGAGATCCATATAGTTGCCTTCCGGGTCCGCCAGTGCTTCTGCATCGTCGTCTTCCCATAAGCTTTCAGCAAAGGCAGCCTGAAGCTCGGCATTGGTGATTGTGCGGCGTTGTGCAATGCCTTGTTCTACAAGCGCACTCCAGTCAAGCACGGGATCTTCAACACCGCGCTTTGGCCGCGGAGACGGGCCACCCGCCAATCCCTGCACATGCTCACGGGCTACAGCAAGACTGGCAGCAAGGATTGATTCATGTGCAATACGAACTGACGCTGTGGCCTTGGTGACCCCATCCAGATATATCTGTCCTGAACCGTCCTGGTTACCAGCACCATAGGGTACGCCCACAGTAATCGAATCGAAGATTGATAAGCCATGATACTGACGCACGAATTCGTGAAACGGAGCTTCACCAAGCCCGGACACAAAGACCGGCTCGTTATGCTCAAGCAACTCGGCACGCAAAAATTTACCATCACGATCGAGAGTCACCAGTACATTGATTGGTGCACCCGAAAAACCAGGCAGTGGTGCCAGTATTCCGGTTTCAAATATATAACCGGACCCCTTACCGGTGCGATCCCGAATTGACCAAATGCCATTGTCAGACAGCTGATCGCCCAACTCATTGGGCGGTTCAATTTTGGTCGCGAGTGTCTCACGATTTAGTGTCTGCGCATCAGCTACGACTGAAAGCATGATGCAAAAGAAAGTTAACGCCGTCAGTATCAGGCGACGAATGAGCTCGACGGCATCGGTCAGTACAACGTGAAAACGCAAACGCTTCATCGTTCAGTGGCCAGGCGCGAAGCGCGGATTACAGAAACAGAGATCCACGGTAGCAGAGTTTAGAGTCGCGCTCTTCATAAGCAGATTGCCTTTTGATTTGCTAACCGGCCCTAATTTGCGGTTCAAATCCATCATCGCAAGTGTCAGTTACTAAAAATTATGCCTCACCGTCGTGCTGATAGTCCACCCCGCATTCTGATACCTTCCTCCCAACACAACCGGGATCACCAATCTTCCTCTTACATAGTGCTGCAAAAACTCAGGAATCTCTTTGAGTACAGATCTCTGCAACATTGTGCAAAAGCCGGGTGTATCGAATCAGGCCGAGATAGCGAAAGTGGAAGTCCGCCACGGTGTCATAGAGCCCTGAATCAGACCAAACACGGAGTGCGAGACTTTGTCATTCCGCAGCCAGTTGCTTTATGCTTTCTGTATCGAGTAACTCAACTGATCCTCTCGATTGCTTTATCCATTTGCGTCGCTGGAATTCTGACAGTTGCCTTGAGATCACTTCCCGCGCACTGCCAAGTTCAGCCGCTAACTCCTGATGAGTGATTCGAATCATAAGATCTCCTCTTGCAAGCTCCAGGAGTTTATCTGCCAGCCGTACATCTATTCGTTGAAAGGCAACATCTTCAATAACATGAATAAGCCCGGTGATTCTTTGTGAATAGGCGCTAAATACAAACTGTCTGAATGTTGTTGACTGACTAATTAGATTGTCGAACTGCACCGCCGGTATCGTGACCGCTTGCACGTCTGTTTCTGCGATTCCATGTGCGGAGTAATTTTCAGA
>CAYPDN010000499.1:0-2758 GCA_964409445.1 uncultured Granulosicoccaceae bacterium | reverse complement strand
GTGGGTGCGATAGTTTGGGCGCGGGAGTTTAGCACGGCGTTTCAGTTGCCGGTATATCCAGGGTATTCAGTTCACCGTATTTAGGCAGCACATCACATAACCATTGGTGTTTCCGCTGTTGCAGAGACTGGTAGTTAGTTAGCCGGGATTGAGCTGGCATCTGTTGTCTTTCGCCGGAAGCTTTGAAATGATTTTTGAATTGTCGTTTCAAGAGTTTTCGATCGAGAGTGCGAGACAGAAGCCTTGCCGTTTATTCTTTACAGCCATTTCTTTACAGATAGTTATCGGGTACGTGCCTTTGCGGGAACTGGTAGCCGAACGGGGCATATTATAGGGATAATGCTGTGTTGTACAAGTCTTAGAGACGTTAACTAACGGCACAAAAGCGATCCTTCTCTCGCCAAAAGTACTTTATGGCACGAATTGCAGGTCACAGGTTCTGGTTTGAGCGCCACGAGTTGTTTGACTCGTCCTCAAGCTGGCGGGTAAATACCTGAGTATTTCCAGAAGTTTAGTTGCAATGCCAATTTTTAAAGGTTTAGCAACTTTCTGGCCATCAGTATGGCCAGAAAGTCGTTTCCATCAGGCAACACGCTTTGGGCTGGGGTCGCGGTTATCAATGCCTTGCTGCACCGAGTGGCGGATAGTGCCGCGGGTAATGCCTATATCTCTCAGCTGCGCATCAGACATACCGGACAACTCAGCAATTGCGTTGTTGATGTCCTTAGCCTTCATTTTACTCGGTTGGGCAGTCAACTCAGAGTTGGCGCCGGTAACTTCCTGCCAGGGCCAGCTTGCTATGCCCTGATTCAGCAATCTGCGTGAAATACCAACGTCTTCGAGCTGTCGATCACTCAACTGGAGAAGTTGATTGCGAGTCTTGCGCAGAGCGTGGTTGTAGAGGTGAGTTTTTATTTTGTTGAACATCTGGCTTACTTCCTTATTTGTGAATTATGAGCTTATAGTAAGCGCTATTCAGACCAGATCAACCCTATATTTGTGCCTCTCAGGCACAAGAACTATGAAGGTTCAAAGGAAGCAAACCAGCTTCATTCAAATTGATCCCAGAATGTTTTGAGATTCTCTGCAAGTGACTCTGTGTCCCCACATGTCGTCGTGTTCCAGTGAGCTGGAAAGAGCGGGTTGTAAAACTGCTGGTTAAATCTTTGATCAACCAACACCACCACGCCGCGGTCTGTTTCGGTTCGGATGACGCGTCCGGCAGTTTGTAACACACGGGTGAATCCCGGGTAACGACTGGCGTAGTCAAATCCGTCCCAACCCTGGGCTTTAAAATCAGCCTCGATTAATTGCTGGGTCAGGTTGATGGAAGCCAGGCCAGTGCCGACAATGATTGATCCAATCAGTTGGTCGCCGGTGTAATCCACCGCCTCGCCAAATACCCCGCCCATAATTGAAAACGCTAAAACCGCGTTGTCGCTTGAAAAGTGATTCAGAAACTGACTCCGTTCATCTTCGCTGCTGCCACGCTTTTGAATGATTGCAGGTACTTCCGGATGACTGTCGGTAAATGCAGTAAAAACGGATTCCATGAATGCGTAAGATGGAAAAAACACCTGATAATTGCCGCGCTTTGACTGATAGACGGATACGATGATGTCAACGATTGGTTGTACCGCTTTTGCGCGTGCGTTGTATCTGGTGTCTATCCAGTCGCACAGCAGCGTGCACTGCTGCGCAGGTTTGAATGGTGAGTCGAGTGATAGAGTGCGGGTGTCATCGGGTAGACCGAGTGATGTGAAGTAAAAATGCTGAGGCCGCAGCGTGGCGGAAAAACTGACACTGGTGCGGAACTGCTTGTAAGTTTTTTTAAGCTGCTCAGTCGCATTCAGACATTGAAGATTTACTACGGTGTTTTTATATTTGCCATTTTTCTGTAGCAGGGTTACGCAACGGTGGTGATCGCTGTACAGCTCTTCAATAACCGCATAGCGAAAAATCGCTTTACCGGTTTCTGCTATAGATTCAGTCATGACCATGCGATTTTCGTTGTCATCGGTCATAGATTGCATGCAGCGTTTAATCGCTCGACTAATAGTTTTTGGTAAATCTATATGGGCGTTTTCTGGCTCGGTGCACTCTTTACCCCAGCGATCAATTGCACGGACCAGTGCCTGCAGGTTTTTCGCCTGCAGAGTGCTTTTGTTTAAGTCTGAGATGGTGCGCTTTATTTCACGTCTGTCAAGAGATGCTGAGTACATGGAGCGAGCGCGGTCAATCAGGTTGTGTGCTTCGTCAACTAATAGCAACTGTTTGTTAGTGTGCTCTGCGAGGCTGCTTAGACGCACCAGTGGATCAAATACGTAGTTATAGTCACAAACAATAGCCTGCACCCATGGCAACATTTGTTGAGTCAGCTCAAACGGACACAACGCGTATTCATGTGCTGCAGTGTCGATTGCGTCCGGGGTTATGATACCGGAGCGTATTAACTGCAATCGTGCATCCGGCAATCGATCATAGAAGCCAATAGTGAGCGGGCAGCTGCCATCTTCTGCATTGCGTTCACAAGTACCATTGCTGCAATGGCAGCTTGTCTTCTTGGACGTTATTGTGATCGCTGAAATTTTGAGCCCGTTGTCTGCGAGTTGTTTAATACAATCGCCGGCGGCTTGCCTGCCTGAGTTCTTTGCGGTGAGATAGATTACCCGGTCAATATCGCCACTGCCAATTGCCTTTATTGCAGGAAAAAGCGTACTGACGGTTTTACCAATGCCTGTTGGTGCCTCGCACATAA
>CAYPDN010000498.1:0-2764 GCA_964409445.1 uncultured Granulosicoccaceae bacterium | reverse complement strand
TCAACGGTTAACGCCTGCCCGACAACCCCGTGGGGTGAACAGGGTCCTTATGAGCGCGCTGTGATGAACACACCCATTGTAGAAACAGCCTTTCATGATGAAAAAGATTTTCAGGGCATAGATATTCTGCGTGCGTTGCGATCGTTTGATCCGTGTATGCCATGTACCACACACGTTATGGTGGAAGGCTCAGATAAAGTAGTCACCAGAGAGGTCACTACCTGCGCCTGCGGTATTGATTAATCTGTTGTATCGATTTATATAAGCAATTGCCATGACCTCGTCTTTTGACAAGGAGACCATCGACAAGCAGGTAACTGACAAGCCTGCCACGTTGATCGGCATTGTCGGCTACTCAGCAATTATGGATAGCTACCCGCTTGGCCCGCCATTGATGACGGGCCTTGAAACCGCACTGGCAGATGCACCAAACGTCACCATTGAAAATTTCACCTGGAGCCCCGTTCATATTGTGCAGCGCTTTGAAAACGATGAAATGCCAAAGCCCGAGCGCATGGTATTGATCGGGCTGAGTGCCACCACAATCAACCCCGGTAACGTCACCGCGTGTCAGTGGCGCGGTGGAAAAGCTTCCGAGCTTACCGTTCAGGAACGTGTCTACGAAGCGGTAACCGGTATAGTTGACCTTGAAAACACGTTAATGATTGGTGAATACTTCAAGGCCTGGCCAACAGAGTGCTTTACCATAGAAGCAGACATGCAGCCCAACACCTTCGGACGATTAGTAATGGCAGATAGCGAAGGCTGGGGTGCAGATGAAAAAGCACTGGAAGAACATTTTGGTTTTTCACCGGCAGAACAGCGCCAGCGTATAATCAGCATGGCAGAAGATATTGCCCGCCATGGTGAGAACACATCACAAACGCTACATGAAAAATCAGCCGAAACGCTCACGCCAGTGCAACCATTTATAGAAAATCATGCGGTCTCGCAAAAAGGCTAATCACATGACAGACAACACATCAAAACCCGACCCGGCAAAACCCAACGCCCTTGATCGACTGATCGTACGTGAAGATGTACTACAGATTTGTTACTGGTATCAGGGCGAAGGTTTTGGTGACACCTTCACACCGCAATCAATGATGCCGTTTCTTAAAAACGAAGGCGACATTGTTATCGAAGTGATGGCAGAGCTTGCAGAAGAGGGCGCGCTGATTAAAGAAGGTGAGGTGTATCGTTTTAGCGATGATGGCAAACGCAAAGCCGGTGTCATGTTCTACGAAAGTTTCACCGAGCTGCAACAAGGTGCACACGGCGAATGCACAGCCGGCTGCTGTGAGCCGGGTCAAATGTGTGAGCATCACAACCATGCAACCCATGACCATAGCCACCATCAGCATTAGTTTTACCGATATTCATGTCAGATAATTCAACTGATACCAATCCGCACCCACTGGCTGACTACAGAAGCAATGAAGAGTGGCAGGATCTGGTTGCACAAACCGGCAGCCTGCTTGCAGCACTCGATGACATAAAAGACGAAGACACAAAAGCACAGGTTTTTACCGCACTTGCAGGTATAGACTCAGTGCATCGTGAAGCACTGCATCGGCTGGTAAAGCTATTCAAAGAAGGTGTGCTGGAACAGGTAATCACCGACCCTGCCATTAATACGTTAATGGGCATGTACGACCTGATACCACCAGACGCTAATACAGACCAGCCAACGACCCAACCGAGCACGGTTACACAAGCAGTCTCCTTTTACCCGACAGGTGAGTTGCCGGTGTTTAACGACACACTGCCAGGCAATGAGCCTGCACACTGGTCACCCGCACCACTTACCGATAATCCAAAAGAAGGCACAGCATTCATCTGTGAAATGGAAGAGGGCGCATTACTAATCACCAGCATCGAAGGTCGTGATGTAGCATTAGATGCAACTTGTCCCGCCCACGGCAAACAAATGACCAACGGCACGCTGGATGGTCTTTCATGGATCTGCCCGCACGGCCCCGGTTGCAGCTACGATCTGCGCAACGGTGCAAAACTTGGCGGTGGCGCAGGCTTGCAGTGCTATGCAACCCGCAAAGACTCACAAGATCGGCTGATGATTGGCTTCGGTGTACCGTTTGAACCGATAATGCCGTCGTTCTAAATATGCCAGTATTAGTGGCGGGTGTGGGCAATGAACTGAAGTGTGATGATGCGTTTGGGGTACTTGCTGCAGCACGCATGAAAGAAGACCCGCGAATGACTGAAGACATAGTGATTCAGCAAGTCGGCATCGGCGGTATCCACATGGTTCAGGAATTAATGCGCGGCTACGATGCACTCATTCTGTTTGATGCATTTGATCGCGGTGGTGATACTGGACAGTTGTGGTTACTGGAGCCGGAACTGCCGGATATCGATTCATTTACCGAAGAAGAGCGGCGCAATTTCTTTGCGGATGTGCATTACGCCACACCGGTGCGGGCTATGACTATGGCGCGGGCGGTGGGGGCGTTGCCGGAGTTAGTGCGGATTATTGGATGCCAGCCTTCTGATGCCGATGCGTTTGGGATGGATATGCATGCTGATGTTGAGGCGGCGGTACCGAAGGCTGTTGATATGGCTTTTGAGTTGGTTGCGGACTTCCAGTAGCTTGGATTGAACTTTACAAAATGCACCTGACCCCTTCGTACTGTTGTGTATGCAAGACCCCATAGGTTTTATGAGTTGTATTGTTTTAGCTTGGGCGTGTTCTAGTGTAGTGAAACATCCAAACACCACCAATGAGTCGATCGAAAAAAGTGCT
>CAYPDN010000497.1:0-2767 GCA_964409445.1 uncultured Granulosicoccaceae bacterium | reverse complement strand
CGAGTATTCCCAATCGATCTCGGTATTAAATATACAAAGATCGGCTGGCGCACCAACTGCGAGTTTTCCCTGCGTTAAGTTAAAGCAGCGTGCCGGACCGGATGTAACGCGATCCAGTAATACAGGTAGCGCTATATTCATTTCGCTGGCAAGTTTAAACAGTAAGCCGGTGAAGCTATCCAAAGAAGACAGTCCGGACTCACTTTCTGCAAATGGAGTTAGCTTGGCATCCAGTTCATGCGGCGCATGATTGGAACAGATCGCATCGAGCACACCGGTAGCAAGACCTTCTCTGAGTGCTTCTTTGTCGGAGTGTGATCGGAATGGCGGTGATGCGTGGCACAGGCTGTTGAAGTCACTGGTATCCATTTCTGTTAAAAACAAATGATCAATACCGACATCTGCTGTCACTGCAATATTGTCTTTTTTTGCCTGACTAACCAGATTAACACCACGTTTGGAAGACAAGCGTGAAAAATGCACTCGCGCTCCTGTTTGATAGCAGAGTTCGATAAGCTGCGATAGCGCTACTGTCTCTGCCGCCAGTGGAATACCGGGCAGGCCAAGTCTTATTGAAACTGAGCCCTCATGTGCGACACCACCCGATAACCAGGGGTCTTGCGGGGCTATGATAAGGTTCAAATTAAACCCGGCACTGTATTCCATGACTCGTCGCAATACCTGATTGTCGCTGATGGGTTTGTCACCGTTGCTGAACGCAATACAACCAGAGTCAGAGAGTATTTGCATTTCACTGAGTTGCTCACCGGCAAGCCCTATAGTTAATGCACCGATGGGCAGCACTTTGACACCAATTGCTGCAGTCGCCCTGCGTCTTATTAGTTCTACAGTACCCGGTTCATCAACGATCGGGTCTGTATCTGGTGCACAAAATAACGTGGTGATACCGCTTTTAGCAGCAGCCAGGGTTTCACTGGCGATAGTTGCTGCTTTTTCATAGCCTGGCTCACGCAGTCTTGCATAGCAGTCAATCAGGCCGGGCATCACCAGATTATTACCAGCGTTGATTGTATGCTCTGAGCTTATCTGATCATCAGCGCTGCCTACGTGAGTAATTATACCGTCAGTGTATTGAATGCAGCCCTGTTGAATCTCCTTTTCGTTTGCATCGTAGTAACGACAATTGACGATCGATGTGCTTGTCATTATTCGTCACCCGCAGTTGTTGCCGGTGACTTTTCGACCAGTGACTTTTCAGCCAGAGTCTTTTCTACGTTACCCATCGCTATAGACATAATAGCCATGCGCACCGCAATACCACCTGTAACTTGTTCGAGGATTATTGACTGTGGTCCATCGGCAACACTTGATTCTATTTCCACACCGCGGTTAGTTGGCCCCGGGTGCATCACGATAGCATCAGGTTTTGCTAGCTTCATTCGGCGCTCAGTCAGCCCGAAACTTCTATAGTACTCGTCCTCTGTTGAAAGCAATGCAGAACGCATGCGTTCTTTTTGTAAGCGCAATCCAATGACAACATCGGCCCCGACCAGTGCGCCATCCAGATCATGTCTGATGTGTACGCCCAGTTCTTTAACTTGTTCTGGTAGCAGGGTTTTTGGGCCAACGGCGGTTATGTTGCCGGTGCCGAGGATGTTCAGCGCGTGTATTTGAGATCTGGCAACACGGGAATGGAGGATATCGCCGACGATCACCACTTTAAGTTGCGAAAAATCACCCTTATTGCGACGAATGGCGAACATATCGAGCATGGCTTGTGTCGGATGAGAGTGTTGGCCGTCACCTGCGTTAATGACACTGATGTGCTGTTCAACATGATTGGCAATAAAGTGTGCCGCACCGGAGGATGAATGCCTGACGACAAACATATCGCATTGCATCGCCTGCAGGTTGCGCAAAGTATCTAAAAGAGTTTCGCCTTTGGTCACTGCTGATACGCTGACATTAATATTAAGTACATCTGCTGACAGTCGCTTAGCTGCCAGTTCAAAGGTGGTTCTGGTGCGTGTACTGTTTTCAAAAAACAAATTGGCCACTGTTTTACCGCGTAGCAACGGTACTTTTTTTGCGGCCTTGTCGTTGACTCCAACAAAACTCTCTGCGGTATCAAGTATCTCAACCAATCGCTGTCTTGAGAGACCTTCAATACTTAAAAAGTGTTTTAACTCACCTGACTCTGTAAGTTGAATGTCGCGCTGCAAAGGCGTCATGATGTCTGGTTTAGCTATAGTTGGGCGCGTTTCTGGCTTTTGGGGAGACCGATTCATTCCTTGATAATCTCCAGGCTCATGTCAGAGCGAAGCTTGACCTGTTGATTGTCAGGTAAGTCCATGCTGCGACCAATCACATTCGCACTTATTGGTAACTCCCGCCCGCTGCGCTCTACCAATGTTGCAAGAATTATTTTCTCAGGCCGCCCGTAGTCAAAAATCTCATTCATTGCAGCGCGGATTGTGCGGCCACTGTAGAGCACATCATCGACAAGGATAATAATCTCGCCTTCGACTGAGAATGGGATTTTTGATGCGCCGACCTGTGGGTGCAATCCGATGCGGCTGAAGTCATCGCGGTAGAATGAGATGTTCAGCTCACCGGCTTCATCTGTTAATGCAAGCGCATTGTGCAATCGTTGCGCGACCTGGACCCCACCGGTTTTAATGCCGAGCATTTTGGCTGAAGCAGCTGCGTTATCGGTAGATGTGCCAAGAAGCGTCTGTAATGATTCAGCCATTTGCCGGATCATTTGCTCGACCTCGACAGTGTTAATCTTCTCTAGTGGGGTCAT
>CAYPDN010000496.1:0-2784 GCA_964409445.1 uncultured Granulosicoccaceae bacterium | reverse complement strand
TGAACAGCATCGTTGCAGAGGCCAGATACGATATTGCCAAAGCCAGTGTTGAGAATGCTTATGCAAATGTTTTTGCATCTGTAGGTCAGGACACCTTTGGAGATATCGATGTGTCTGAATCTTCTGTGGCAGAGTTGGGCAAGCACCTGAAGAGCCACTGGGGTCAGTTGCGTTCAGCAGCTCAGAACTAATTAGTAATTAGCTAAGCAATAGTTTGGGCGGCCACTGCCTGGCAGCCCTTTAACGAAACATGGGTGGTCGTGCGTCTACCCATTGGCCATCGGCGGCACCTGATTGTGCAACGGCGGTGACTGCCGCCATTGAGCGCAGTCCGTCTTTGGCGCGAGGGTATAAATTTGCCGCGGGATCGATTGGTCTGCCTTCTTTTTCTGCGTGAATGGCTTCTGCGATGTCTTTGTAGATGTTGGCAAACGCCAGCGGCATGCCTTCGGCATGACCAACCGTTACCCGGGTAGTGCGATCGGCTTCAGGTGAAAGGTTGCCTTCGCCGCGCTCAATTATTTGCAAGCGCTCGTTCAATGGCATGTAGTAGAGCTGGTTGGGTTGTTCCTGCGCCCAGCGCAAACCGCCGTTTTCACCAAATACCTGAATAGACAAACCGTGCTGGTTTCCTATGGCGACGGATGACGTCCACAATCTGCCGACCGTACCTCCGTCCATTCGAAAGTTCACCAGTGCATCATCTTCCAGTTCACGCGATTCAATGCAGGATACGATGTCTGCAGATAAGCTTGTGACTTCCTGTCCGGTGATAAAGCTTGCCATGTGCATGGCGTGAATGCCGCAGTCTGCAAACTGCGCTGATACACCTGCCTGGGCCGGATCGTAACGCCACCGCACGCGTGGGTTGTCTGCATCTGCGGCGTCTGCATGGTGGCCGTGTGCAAATTCGGTTTTTACCAGTCTGATTTTGCCGAGATCACCGCGCGCTACCATCGCACGCATATGTCTAACCAGTGAATAGCCGGTATACCCGTAGTTCACAGCGCAAATGCAGCCAGTGCTATCGGCAAGCTTTACTATTTCTTCGCCTTCTGCAACCGTCATGGTCATTGGCTTTTCACACAACACGTGAAAGCCTGCTTCAAGAAAGGCTTTGGTAATTTCAAAGTGAGTAGAGTTGGGTGTGGCTACCGTGACCAGATCTATGCGATCGGATCGATTGCTCTCACCTTGTAGCATCTCCTGCCAGTTGCCGTAGGCACGGTCGGCGTCAAGACCAAGTTGCTGACCATAGCGCTTGCCTTCTTCGGGTCGGTGGTCGAGTGCGCCGGCTGTAAAGTTGAACAGGCCATCGAGACCTGCGCCCAGTCGGTGTGCCGGGCCAATCTGACTGCCTTCGCCACCGCCGACGATGCCCCAGTTTAATTTTGCCATTTGCTTCGCTGCTATGATGTTTAAAAAAAGGGTTAAGAGAACCCGATTGACTGCAGGTACTCGCGATTGATCCGTGCATCACCTAAAGGATCGGGGTCGAGGTTTGGATCGCAGTCCTGCTCTATGGTGCACCAGCCCTGATAGCCTTTTGCAGTTAACAGATCACGTACCTTCGGGAAGTCCACTTCACCTTCTGACAAATGGCAAAAAATGCCCTGGCCACAGGCGTCGTAAAAACCGGTGCGGTTGGCAATGGCTTTTTCTTTAACTTTGGCATCGGTGTTTTTAAAGTGCACATAGGTGATGCGGTCCATGTGTCGATCCATAAAGGCAACCGGATCAAACCCTGCGTAGGTGCAGTGACCAGTATCGATGCAAATCTTCAATAGATCATCGTCGATCTCTGCGAGCAAGCGTTCAACCTCTGGTTCAAAGTCCATAAAGCCACCGGCGTGTGGATGAATCTCCGGTATCAGTCCATATTCATCGCGACCTATTTTAGCAACCGTTTCAATACGTCCTTTGTAGGCGTTCCATTCATCACCATCCATTTGCTCTGCTTCTGCCGCTCTGCCGGCGGTAGGTGCACGCCGCGGGGAAATTGAATCGATAAGAACAAAGTGTTCGGCACCGTGAGCTTTAAGTGCGGCACAGGTGCGGTGTGCGCCATCCAGTACATCGTCCCATTGGTCAGGGTCGTGGAATGCTCTGAATACAACCCCGCCGATCAGTTCCAGCTTGTGCTCTGCCAGTGCATCAGCAAGCTGTGCCGGGTCTTCCGGCATGAAGCCAACCGGACCAAGCTCAATGCCGGTATAGCCCGCATCAGCACACTCTTTAAGCACCGTTTGCCAGGTAGGGTTACGTTCGTCCTGAGCAAATTCAACACCCCATGAGCATGGGGCGTTTCCGATTCTGATGGCCATCGTGGGCAGACCTGTTGTTGATTTAATGTGAGATCAAACACCTGTATTGGAATTACATATAGAAGTGTTTGATCTGAAATAAATGGACCGGGAAGGGCATAGGCCGCCGCGGCAGATTGTTTATATTGCAACCGGTTGCATGTTATCCTCGCGGATCGCGAACCGTCAACAGAATTCGCAATTCAATAGTGACAAAACCGGGGAATAAAATGGGCCGTGCAAACGACACCAGTAACGATGGCACAGTGCAATTGACGCTGGCGCAGGCCATCGTACGGTGGCTTGCGAATCAGTACATTGTGGTTGATGCTGACGGTGGCAAAGTTGAGCAGCGTCTGTTCGGTGGTGGCTTCGGAATTTTTGGTCACGGCAATGTGCCATGTCTTGGTGAGGCTTTGTATCAGCACCGGGAGGCATTGCCGTTGTACCGCGGGCAAAACGAACAGAGTATGGGTTTTGC
>CAYPDN010000495.1:1299-2791 GCA_964409445.1 uncultured Granulosicoccaceae bacterium | reverse complement strand
AGCTGATCAATGTGCCGAATCCACAGTGCAAACTGGTACATGTTTATCCTGATGCATCTGAGCTTGGCAAACTCTATGTGCCAACGATTGCTATTCATGCCAGCGCCACTGCGTTCTGTGAATCGCTCGATACACTGGAACCACAGGTTAAACCCGATCGACAGGCAGCCATAGAAGCGAGTCATCAAAGTTATTGCGACTGGTCTGCGATGAATAAAGCGCTTCCCTCAACAACTGTTATGAAGTCGGTAATGAGCCATTTGATTGAAGTGCTGCCGAATGATTCAATTGTCTGTAATGGTGCCGGCAACTATGCAAGCTGGATACATCGTTTTTATCCGTTCAAAAAGTTTGGTACGCAGTTGGCGCCTATCAGTGGCTCTATGGGCTATGGATTGCCTGCTGCGATTGCCGCTAAGTTTGCACAGCCTGAGAAGACAGTGGTGGCCTTTGCAGGTGATGGTTGCTTCCAGATGACAATGCAGGAATTTGGTACCGCAGTAGAGTTTGGTGCAGCGGTAATTGTTCTGGTTATTGATAACGGTATGTATGGAACCATAAGAATGCATCAGGAACAAAACTTCCCGGGGCGTGTTTCTGGTACTGATCTTTTCAGTCCCGACTTTGCAGCGCTTGCCAGGTCTTACGGTGTGTACGGGGCAACGGTTGAAGATGCAGATCAGTTTCCGAATGTGTTCAATGCGGCGTTGAATAGTAATGCTGCCGCGCTTATTCATATCAAGGTCGATCCAGATGCGCTAACTCCCACGCTTTCACTTGCATCTATGAATTAGGGCTGCAACACTCGCCCAATGTGTTTTAAACAAGTGCGAATTAGCGGGTGGATTCGGAGGAAGAATGCCAAAAATTAAAAGTGTCAAAGCCAATCTCTTCAATGTACCGCTGGAAGAAATACTGGTCGACGCGAAGCACGGCACACATACGCACTTCGAATTAATCACGGTAACTATTGAAACTGATGACGGTCTGTCGGGCACCGGTTACACGTACACTGGTGGCCGAGGTGGCTATGCGATTTTGTCGATGATTGAGCACGACCTTGCACCCTTTATCACCGGGAGCGATTCCAGCGACATCGAGCATCTGTATCAGGAAATGATTTGGCACATTCACTACGTGGGCAGAGGTGGTATTGCATCGTTTGCTATTTCTGCGGTTGATATTGCGTTGTGGGATCTTCGTGGTAAAAAACAACAGAAGCCACTATGGCAATTGGCTGGTGGTGCTGGAAGTACATGTAATGCCTACTGCGGTGGTATAGATTTGAATTTTTGTCTTGAGAAACTGTTGTCTAACATTAATGGATATCTTGATAGCGGTTATAACGGCGTTAAGATTAAAGTGGGTCAGCCAACACTAGAACAAGATGTCGAAAGAGTGGCAGCTGTTCGAAAACTGATCGGGCCTGATATCACCTTTATGGTCGATGCCAATTACTCTATGTCAGTGGAGCAGGCAATCGCTGCTGCAA
>CAYPDN010000495.1:0-1199 GCA_964409445.1 uncultured Granulosicoccaceae bacterium | reverse complement strand
CTGGTCTCTGCGCAATCAAACCCGGGTTGGCTGGAAGTGCATTCATTTCCGATTGATCAATACACAACCCGTCCATTGCGTGTTAAAGACTTCAGGGCAGTAGCACCAGATACGCCGGGCACCGGTGTTGAGTTTGACTGGCAAAAACTTGAGCAGGCGCATGACAGCTTTGCATAGTCGACCTGTGGTGATTTTTTATTCGTTTAACTACTACCAAAGCAATTCGGGAGTTTTCCTATGAAAACGGCAGGTGTTATCGGTATTGGCAATATGGGTTCCGGGTTAGCTAAAAACCTGATGGCAGGTGGTTTTGTTGTACCCGGTTATGATCTGTTGCCAGAGCGCATGCAGGAATTCGCCGACATGGGCGGGCAGGGAAAAAACAACGCCGCGGAAGTAGGTGATGGTGCCGATGCAGTATTTATAATGGTCATGAATGGCGACCAGGTGAAGTCAGTCGTTGAGGAATTAAAGACAACGATGAAACCCGGTGGAGTAATTATTCTAACTGCTACAATTCACGCGACCGAAGCCTGTGAGGTTGCAGAACAACTGAAAGGCACAGGGCTCGAACTCATTGATACACCCGTCAGTGGCGGCAGACCCGGTGCTCACGGTGGCACGCTGACATTGATGGCCAGTGCACCCGATGCATTAATGCAAAAGTGTGATGCTGTGTTGCAAGCTGTCAGCGGTACCATTCATCATGTGGGTACTGAGCCCGGGGTGGGGCAAACGGTCAAAGGTTGTTTGCAGTCGCTTATAGGCTCAATATTTAGCGCTACCTTTGAAGCCTCTGTGCTGGCGGCAAAAGCCGGCGTTGATGCTGATGCACTGTATAACGTGTTCAGTACATCAGCTGCTGGCTGTGGCATTACCAATGCAGCGCTTGGCAATGTAATCAGCCGTGAGTTCCAGGACACCGGCAGTCATATAAGTACCATGTACAAAGATCTGACTATAAGCATGGATCTGGCGCGCAGGCATGGAGTGCCACTATTTACGGCGGCAACTGCAATGCAGATGTTTCAGGCGGGTATTACGCGTTACCCTGATGCGGATAATCAGACGGTTGCCAGAATCTCCGAAGAAATCGTTGGTGTGCATTTAGAACGTAACAAGTAATTCGATCTGCTTTACTGCTGCAGATCGCCACGGTAGACAATATGTACTTTGTTGCCGTCGGGGTCACGCAGATA